>DASXGS010000082.1:0-16911 GCA_036488975.1 Rhizomicrobium sp.
CTTCTTCTTTATCCGCTACTCGCGGCCGGAATTGCGCCGAGGCTCACGCCGCTGTGGATGAGCGAGAGCATCGCCGAACATCTGGCGAAAGATCGTGCAGTGGACGATCCACCGCCGCTTCTGACCGGCTATGTCGAGCCCAGTGCCGTGTTTTTGCTCGGTACAGACACGCGTCTTGCGGGAGGCGCCGCGGCGGCGCAAACGGCTGCGCAGCAGGGCGGGCTGGCCGCGGTGGAAGATCATGAACACAAGCGATTTCTCGACGCGCTGCAAAAAGCCAACGGCCGGAAGCGTCCGGTGGATCAGATCTCCGGCTTCGACTATTCCCGCGGGCACCCTGTGCACGTGACGGTCTATCGCGTCACGCCTGCACCGTCCGACACGACGCCGCCGCCGGAATGAGCAAGCGGTTGCCCGTCGACGACCGTGCCCTGTTTCGGCTGGCGGTCCTGCTCGTCGCGGCCATCACGCTCATTCGGATTATCGTGCTGCTGGTGACGCCGCTTCAGCTCTATCCCGACGAGGCGCAGTACTGGTGGTGGGCACAGAATGTGGATTGGGGCTACTTCTCCAAGCCGCCGCTGATCGCATGGATCATCTGGCTGACGACGCGCGTCAGCGATGCGGAATGGGCGATCCGGCTCGCCTCACCTCTGCTGCACGCCGGCACGGCGCTGCTGCTCTTCCGTATCGGACGGCTTTCATATGACGTGCGCGTCGGCTTCTGGAGTGCGCTTGCTTACGCCACCCTCCCCGGCATCTCCTATTCCTCCGGCCTGATCTCCACCGATGTGCCGCTGCTCTTTTGCTGGGCGGTGGCGCTGTACACATTCTTGCGTGCACGTGCGGACCTAGGCTGGGGATGGCCGGTCCTGTGCGGCGTGGCTCTCGGCTTCGGGCTGCTCGCAAAATACGCCATGTTCTATTTTGTGCTGGGCGCGGTTGTCGCAGCGCTGGTCGAGCCCCGAGCGAGACGCCTGGTCTTTTCAACGCGTGGATGTCTCATCCTTGCGCTGGGTCTGCTGATCCTCTCGCCCAACCTGATCTGGAATGCGGCGCATGGCTGGCCGACGCTGGCCCACACCGAGGCCAACGCAAACTGGAGCCACGCCCGCTACAGCATCACCAATGCGTCCGAATTCATCGTCGGCCAGCTCGGTGTGTTCGGGCCCCTGATGATGACCGGCTGGATCGCCGCCCTGTGGCGGTTGCGGCCGGCAGAGCATCGCGACAGCCGCGGCCGGATCCTTGCGGCCTTCAGCGCCCCAGTGCTGATCCTGGTTACAATGCAGTCATTCATCTCCGAAGCGAACGCCAACTGGGCGGCGCCCGCTTACATCGCCGCGGTGCCGCTTGCGGTGGACACCCTGCTCCGCTGGTGGCACGCACGGGCGCTGTGGCTGTCGCTCGCTCTCGGCACCGCGGCAATGCTGGCTCTCTGGATTGCAACCGTCGATCCGGCGCTGGCCGAACGTGTCGGCGAAGGCAATGCGCTCAAGCGGCAGGAAGGCTGGCGCGAGCTGGGCGAAGCCGTCGTCAGCGAATCCCATCGCACATCTTATGACGCCATTGCCGCCGCCAATAGGAGCGTGCTTGCCGAACTCCTGTATTACGCGCGACCGCGCGGCGTTCCGATCCGCGCCTGGGACGCGAGCGCCATCCCTCGCGATCATTTCCAGATGACGATGCCGCTCACGCCCGCTTTTCGCCATGTGCTGCTCGTGCTCTACCCCGATGACGCGCCGCGCGTGATCGCCTCTTTCGATTCGCACTCGCCCGTGAAGCAGCTTTCAATTCCGCTGGGGCGCCGCCGGACCCGTGTGCTCTCGATCTACGATGCGGAAGGTTTCCACGTTCCACAGCATCCTCACCAACCCGGCCTCAAATAGTTTTCGCGATGTTGCGCCAAAAAATGATCGCGCTCCAAGCGCCAAACGTGCCGGTGTGCGAAAGGTTAGGCGAGTTTTCATTCGTCGGCGGAGCGTTTCACTTGCCGCGCTGCGGCCAGCGCAAAACCAGGGGTGCCGCGGTTATGGTGCTGGCAAGTACCAATACTTGCGTACGCTTCAATAAATCTGCCCATTTATTTAACAACTATATTGGGCTAATTCGAGGCAATTTCAGTATTCGCGCATGGAACACTTGACAAGCGTGCAAACCGCCCAAATATCGGCGCGAATTGGCTAGTTGGCTGGACGGAGGCGCTGAGGCTTTCCGGGCTGCGTGCCGCAGAGCTTACGAGAGGACAATGAATCTCCCATTGATGCGGGGGCGCGAACTGAAGCCTCCGTTACGGCCCGTCGACCCGAATTCGAACGCTCCCCTCGCCTTCCGGCAAGCGAATGAGATTCCCACCGTCGGTCGGCGCCGCCGCAAGCCGGTCCTCCGCTTCCCGGTCAATCCCGAAACCAAAGACTTCTATCGCCGCTTCTATCCCGGCACGACCCTGGCCGAGTGGAACGATTGGCATTGGCAGTTTCAGGCGCGCATCCGTTCCCTCGAGGACCTCGCCCGCATTTTCGATCTTTCGGAAGACGAACGCGGCGCCGTGGCTGAACACGCCGGGCCGCTGCCGGTCGGCATCACGCCGTACTACGCGAGCCTGATGAGCCGCGACGATCCTTCAGAGCCGCTGCGCCGCACCCATGTGATGACGCGCGCGGAGGCCATCCGCATGCCCGGTGAGTCGGACGATCCTTTGGCAGAAGACCACGACACCACCGCGCCGGGAATTGTGCATCGGTACCCCGACCGCGTGCTGTTCCTCACCACCGGCACCTGCTCGACGTACTGCCGCTACTGCACGCGGGCGCGCGCCGTGGGCAACCCGGGCGGCGAATACCAGTTCTCGCCGAAGCAGTGGGAGAAGGCGCTCGCCTATCTCCGGGCACACACCGAAGTTCGCGACGTGCTGCTGTCCGGCGGCGATCCGCTGTCGATCGGGGATGACCGGCTCGACTGGCTGCTCACCCGGCTGCGCGCCATCAAGCACATCGAATTCCTGCGCATCGGCACCAAGGTGCCGATGGTGCTACCACAGCGGATCACGAAGGACCTCGTGAAGATGCTGAAAAAGCACCATCCGCTCTTCATGAGCCTGCATGTGATGCATCCGCGCGAATTCACGCCGGAAACCCAGGAAGCTCTGGCACGACTCGCCGATGCCGGCATTCCCCTCGGCAGCCAGACCGTCGTGATGAAGGGCATCAACGACGACATCGCCGTGATGAAGCCGCTGATGCACCTGCTGCTGAAGAACCGGGTGAAGCCGTATTACCTGTACCAGACCGATCCGATCCGCGGCTCGAGCCACTTCCGCACCACAGTGGAGAAAGGACTGGAGATCATCGCTGGCCTGCGCGGCCACACCACCGGCTACGCCACGCCGATCTTCGCGGTCGATGCACCGGGGGGCGGCGGCAAAATTCAGATCGCGCCCGATTTCGTGGTCGGGCGCGATGGCGACGACCTGCTACTACGCAATTTTGAGGGAGGCGTGTACCGCTATCCCGATCCCGGCGGCACGCTTGGCGCGGAGAAGCGGCCATGACCGTGCGAAGCCGCGCGAAGCGCGCCTCCGAGATATCCCCTGCCACGGCGCGGGCGGGGCGACGAGCGCAAGCGACCCGGGTGGGCGGTGCGCTGCAATCCGCCACTCACATAGTCGAGTTCCCAAAACTCGGTGAAGTGAAGCGCAGACGGAGGATCGCCCGCGGTCCGCTGCGCATTGGCGTGGCCTACGACCTCCGCAGCGATTATCTCGCGATGGGCTATGGCGAAGAAGAAACTGCCGAGTTCGATAGTGAAATCACCATCGAGGCAATTTGCGACGCGTTAGCCGCGCAAGGATTCGAGCCGGTGCGCCTGGGCAATGTGCGCCGACTTATCGAGGCGCTGGCGCGCGGCGAACGCTGGGACGGCGTGTTCAACTTCTGCGAGGGCTTGAAGGGTTTGGGGCGCGAGGCGCAGGTTCCGGCGCTGCTGGATGTGTTCGATATCCCCTACGTTTTCTCCGACACGGTCACCATGGCGCTATGCCTCGATAAGGCCATGGCGAAGCGGGTAGTGCGCGATTGCGGCGTGCCCACGCCGGATTTCGCGCTGGTCGAGCGCATCGAGGATGTGGAATCGATCGATCTTCCGTTTCCGTTGTTTCTCAAACCCGTCGGTGAAGGCTCCGGCAAGGGCGTGAACGCCAAGTCGAAGGTGGACGATGCCGCCGCGCTCCGGCGGGTCGCCGTCGACCTGCTCATCCGCTTCGACCAGCCGGTGCTGGCCGAAACCTTCCTGCCTGGCCGCGAATTCACCGTCGCCATTCTCGGCACCGCCGAAAGCGCGCGCGTGCTGGGCGTGAGCGAAATCGTTCCGAAGCCGAACTGGGTCGGTAACGGCTACGGATACGAGAACAAGGAATATTGGCACGACAAGGTGGACATCATCGCTGCGGATCCGGTGAGCGCAACCGCGGCGGGTGACGTGGCGCTGGCGGCGTGGCGGGCACTGCGGTGCCGTGATGGCGGACGGGTGGACATCCGCAACGACGCGAATGGCCATCCGAATTTCATGGAGGTAAATCCGGTGGCGGGCTTGCGGCCGGAATATTCCGACATGTGCTTTATCGCGGCCCGCGAAGGGCTCAGCTATCGGGACCTGATCGGCCGCATCATGGATGCATTCCTGGAACGCAATCCGCAGCTGAAGCAGCGCGCCGCCGTCGTGGCCTGACAGGCCGTGCGGGTACTCGTATTGCACTCCGATGTGCCGCCAGACGCACCGGCGGATGAACTCGACACACTCTACACGGCGTCCGCCATTGAAGAGGCACTGACGCCGCGCGGGCATTCTGTTTCGCTGGCGGCGTTTCAAACCGATCCCGACGCGACGCGCGCGTTGCTGGCTGAACAGCGCCCCGACGTCGTGTTCAATCTTGTCGAGGCGATCTGGCGTCAGGGCGAGCTTGCCTGCATCGCGCCGGTGATCCTCGAGAAGTTGACCGTTCCTTTCACCGGTTGTCCCGCCGCGCCAATGGCGCTGGCCGGTGACAAAACTCTGGCCAAACGCCTGCTGCGCCTCGGCGGATTGCCGACGGCGGATTGGGACGAGCCGCCGTTCGCCGCTCTGGATGACGCGTGTCGCTACATCGTCAAGTCTGCAACTGAAGACGCGTCGCTGGGTCTCGAAGATGGCGCTGTCGTGCAAGGACGCAATGCTGCAATAGTGCGGGCAAACATGTGCCGCGAACAGTTCGGCGGCCGATGGTTTGCCGAAGCCTACGTCCACGGCCGCGAGTTCAATATTTCGATGGTGGAGGAAAACAGGCAACCGCGCGTGCTGCCGATCCCCGAAATGGAATTCCACAACTGGCCGAAGGATCGCGTGCGCGTTGTGGGCCACGACGCGAAATGGGCGGAGGACACGCCTGACAGCCTCAACACGGTTCGCAAGTTCGGCCTGGAAAACTCCGAACCAAAGTTGGGTGCTGAGTTGCAGCGGCTGGCAGCGGAGGCCTGGAAACTGTTTGGGATGCGCGGCTTCGCGCGGGTCGACGTCCGCGTTTCAGAAGGCGGGCAGCCCTTCATCCTGGAGATCAATCCCAATCCGTGTTTCGAGCCCGGAGCAGGCTTTGCGGCCGCCTGCGCGCAAGCCGGCATGAGCTATGCCGATGCTGTGGAGAAGATCATCACCGCAGCGCTGAACCGCTGATCATTCGGTTGCCTGGATGGCCATCTCGGCGGCAGCGGCGGTCGCCCGGTGCAGGCGCCGCTCGCGCCACACGATATAGAGTCCGGCGGCCACCACGACAGCGGCGCCGCCCATCACCAGGGCTTGCGGTACTTCGCCCAGCACGAAGTAGCCCAGCGCCACCGCCCACACCATGGCGGTGTAATCGAACGGCGCCAGCAGCGATGGCTCGGCATAGCGGTAGCAGAAGGTCATGCAGATCTGCCCAATGCCACCGAGCAATCCGCACAGCACCAGCCAGGCCGCGGCGCTCGGCGATGGAATGGCGAAATTCCATAACATGGTGAGGCCGCTGACGACCGCACAGGTCAGCATGAAATAGAACACGATCGCTTCGCTGCGCTCGGTGGTGCTCATCTGCCGGATGAAGATCACCACCACGGCGGACAGCATGGCGCCCATCAGCGCAAGCGCGGCGCCGCTGGAGAATCCGGCGTGAACCAAATGCAGCACGCCGCCGTGGGGTTGGATCATCAGCAGCACGCCTGCGAAACCTACCAGCACCGCGCCCCAGCGGTAGGCGCCCACCTGCTCGTCGAGAAATATGGTCGCAAGGACCACCGCGAAGATCGGGGCGACAAAGCTGAAGCCGGTGATGTCGGCCAGCGGCAGGCGTTGCAGCGCCGCGAAATTCAGGAACATCGAACTCACGCCGGCAATAGAACGCAGGATGTGGAACAGCGGCCGGCTCGTGCGGATCGCCGCGAGCGTGCCGACCGTGTATGCCGACAACACAATCACCGGCACCAGCGCGAAGAACGATCGGAAGAAGATCACCTCTCCCACCGGCATGGGACCGGCAAGCTTGATCGCCGCATACATCAGCGAAAACGAAAGCGTTGCGCCGAGCTTCAGCGCGATGC
Source organism: Rhizomicrobium sp. (assembly GCA_036488975.1). Lineage (GTDB taxonomy): Bacteria > Pseudomonadota > Alphaproteobacteria > Micropepsales > Micropepsaceae > Rhizomicrobium. The sequence continues at coordinate 6,606 of DASXGS010000082.1, forward strand.
CGGTGGAACTGGTGCGCATTTCTATCCGCCGAATCGGCATCCACGGTAGGCCCGCAAGCCGAACTTGCGGAAGCGTTCAGCGGGAATGGCAGGTCAGCGCGGAGCCAGCACCATCATCATCTGGCGGCCTTCCATTTTCGGATATTGCTCCAGCTTGGCATAAGTCTCCGTGTCGGTCTGGATGCGGCGAAGCAATTCCATGCCGAGATGCTGGTGCGCCATCTCGCGGCCGCGGAAGCGCAACGTCACCTTCACCTTGTCCCCTTCGCCGAAGAAGCGCTGCATCGCCTTCATCTTCACGTCGTAATCGTGATCGTCGATGGTCGGGCGCATCTTGATCTCTTTGAGCTCGATCACCTTCTGCTTCTTGCGCGCCTCGGCCTGCTTCTTCTGCTGCTCGTATTTGAACTTGCCGTAGTCCATCAGTTTGACCACGGGGGGCTGCGCCTCGGGCGAAACCTCGACGAGATCGAAGCCCTTCTCCTCGGCGATGGCGCGCGCCTCGTCTATGCCGATGGGCCCGTATTTGTGCCCGTCGTCTCCGATCAGGAGAATGGTGCGGGCGCGGATGTCTTCGTTGATGTGGGGGCCGCCCTTGGCGGGAGCCGGGCCGGCCATTTGGGGACGTCGTGGGGGTATGATTCTCTCCTTTGGTGTGCTCACGCGCCAGCGCGTTCCGCGGGGTCCTTGGCCGGCCTCCGCGAAACGTGTTTCCGTTCATGGGGCGTGGGCAAGTTCTCCGTGTGCGATGGCGCGGCAGCTGTTTCAGCTTCACGCGCGAAGCGGACGAAAGCCTGTCCGATTCCGCCTTAAGAATAGGTAACGGGCGGCAATTGGCAAGGGGCATTTGCTCTAACGGCCAACCAGTTGTTGCAGCTGTGCCGGATAGCGCTCCCCCTGAACGACGATTTGTGACAGTGCAGAGTCGATTTGTTGAAGGTCGGCCGGCGTGAGGTCGATGTTCACCGCACCGATGTTTTCCTTCAGCCGATGGACCTTTGTGGTGCCGGGGATGGGTACGATCCAGGGCTTTTGTGCCAGCAGCCACGCCAGCGCGATCTGCGCGGGAGTCGCCTGCTTGTGCGCAGCGATTTCGCTCAGCCGGTCGACCAGCGCCTGATTGGCCTGGCGCGCTTCCGGTGAGAAACGCGGCATGATGTTGCGCAAATCGTTCTTGCCGAATTCACTATTGCCGTCGATAGCGCCGGTGAGAAAGCCTCTGCCCAGCGGGCTGTAGGGCACGAAGCCAATTCCCAATTCCTCCGCCAGGGGCAGGATCTCTTTTTCCGGCTCGCGCCACCACAGCGAGTATTCGTTCTGCAGCGCCGTAACCGGCTGCACGGCGTGCGCGCGGCGGATCGACTGTGCGCCGGCTTCCGACAAGCCGAAGTGGCGCACCTTGCCCTCCGCGATGAGGTCTTTGACGGTGCCCGCCACATCTTCCATCGGTACATTCGGATCGACCCGATGCTGGTAGAACAGATCGATGCGGTCGGTATTGAGCCGCTTCAGCGAAGCATCGGCCACTTCGCGGATGCGCTCGGGGCGGCTATCCACGCCTTCCATGGGTTTACCGTTGCGGAAACCGAATTTGGTGGCGATCACCACGGAATCGCGGAACGGCGCCAGCGCTTCGCCCAACAGCTCTTCGTTCTTGAGCGGACCGTAAGCCTCGGCCGTGTCGAAGAAAGTGATGCCATTTTCGTACGCCGCGCGCAGCAGCGTGGTCGCCTCGTTTTTGTCGGTCGCCGGTCCGTAGCCAGAACTTAAGCCCATGCAGCCCAGCCCAATGGCCGAGACTTCCGGCCCGCTTTTTCCCAATGTGCGCTTCTGCATGTTCTTCTCTTTCACTTCGGTCCCAATTCCTTCATGCCTCGGCTAAGCCGTTTATCTTGTTGTTGAATCGCCACGAGGTTGTTTTGCGGTTTTGACGCCCCCCTCCCCATCCGCGACTGTGAGCATGGGTGGCCGGGACAAACCTGGCCATGACGAATTTGAAAAACGCTCCCACCGGCACGGTATTCGTTTGCAAGAAATAGGGGGGTGGGGTCCCCCCTCGGCTCTTCTCCACCGTACCAGATGTTGTGGTCTCCGCACCGCATCAGCATTTGAAGTCGCGGATTCGTGCGCCGCGTATGCGATACGACGCGCGCCGCGTGCGTACGCTGCACCTGCGCGACGACAGCGCCGTGACTCGCCAACGATCCGCGCCCGCAGCTGTCCAGTTTCAAATAGCGTACTCAATCCGATCATGCGCGCATCATACCACGGAAGCGCAGGTGGAGAACGCGACGAGTGCAGATTTTCTTAAGCTTCTGAAACCAGAAGGCGAATATGCTCCGTCCACGGACGAACCGCGGGAAATGGGCATCGCGCAGCGACAGGATGAGACCGCCACGTGTTTCCGCTCGCGCACCACTACGGACGCAACAGGGACTCCACGACTCGTTTTGAGACGTAAGCTTAGCTGGAGCGAGCCTATTCCAGCATCGCTCGCACTTTTCTCGCGAGCGATGCCATGGGAAACGGCTTTGTGAGAATCTCCATCCCAGGTTCGAGATGCCCGTTCCCTATCGCGGCATTCTCCGCATAGCCTGTTATAAAGAGCACCTTAAGGTCTCTCCGGCTTGCTCGCACCGCATCGGCAAGTTGCCGTCCATTCATGTTCCCCGGCAGACCCACGTCGGTGATCAGCAAATCGATGGGCGGACGTGAGCTCAACATCTTCATCGCGGACGCCGCATCGTGCGCTTCCAGGACCCGGTAAGAGTTCTCCGTCAGCACCTCGCTCACCAGCATGCGGACTGTGGCTTCGTCATCCACGATCATAACTGTCTCGCCGAAGCCCTGGTCCGGCTGCTGAGATGACATGGTTTCCATTTCATCTGCCGCCCCAAAATGCCGCGGCAGGTAGAGGCACATCGTGGTGCCTTTGCCAATCTCGGTGTAGATGCGGACTTGCCCACCCGATTGCCGAACGAACCCGTAGATCATCGAAAGGCCCAAACCGGTACCCTGACCAATTGGCTTCGTGGTAAAAAATGGATCGAATGCACGCGCGGCCACGTCCGGCGGCATTCCCACGCCATTGTCCGTCACGCAAACCGAGACATATTGGCCGGGCTGAACATCGCGTTCCTGAGCTGCTCGCTCATCGAGCCACTTGTTGGCAGTCTCGATGATCAGCTTACCCCCGTTCGGCATCGCATCGCGGGCATTGATCGCAAGATTCAAAACGGCGCTTTCCAGTTGTGGCGCATCCACCAGGGTCAGCCAGAGGCCGGCCGCTCCGACGACTTCGACGGCGATACTCGGCCCGACCGTGCGATTAATGAGGTCTTCCATGCCCGCAATAAGCTTGTTCGCGTCGGTAGGCGTTGGGTCCAGGGTTTGGCGGCGTGAAAAGGCCAGCAGCCGATGCGTCAGCGCCGCGGCGCGATTGCCGGACTCGATAGCCGCCCCGATAAAACGGTCCGCTTCCGCTGCTCTACCCTGCTGAATACGGTGCTGCGCACGATCCAGCGAACCGATAATGCCCTGAAGGAGGTTGTTGAAGTCGTGCGCCAACCCGCCCGTGAGTTGACCTACAGCCTCCATCTTTTGCGCTTGACGAAGCTGCTCTTCGAGACTTTGCCGCTCGCTGACGTCGCGTGCCGTTACAGCCAGGCGGGGCGGCTCTCCCGGCTCGACAGGGATGGGCGTTACGATCGCGTCTACCACCGACTTGCCCTGCTTGCGGGTATATGAGTAGGGCGCACCGCTGTGCAAACACTTCTCCAGATGCGCGTTCAGTTCAGCCGCGGTAGCGGGGGAAAAAAGATCATCAACCGTCCGGCCAACGACCTCGTCGCGCTTCATTCCGTAGAGCTTGAGGGTCGCCGGATTGGCTTCGTCGTATCGGAACTTCCCGTCCGGGCGGCGACACAGAATGGCGTGACACTCCGATGAGTGCACGTAGAATGTCTGTATGTTTCTCAAATCCGCGGTGCGTTCGTCGACCCGGCGCTCGAGCTCCTGATTGAGCGCGGCGAGCCGCTGCGCTTGCTCTTCGAGCAACGCGGCCGCACGCTTCTTGTCCGTGATGTCGCGGGCGATCTTGGAGGCGCCGATCACATTGCCATGGCTGTCCTTGATGGGAGAGACCGTAAGCGAGATGTCGATGCGGGAGCCGTCCTTTGTTTGGCGAACCGTTTCGAAATGCTCAATGCGTTCACCACGCCTGATCCGGCCGAGGATCTCGTCTTCCTCGTGATGGCGCTCCGTTGGGATCAGGGTGAGAACGGATTTTCCAATAATTTCAGCCGGAGCATAACCAAAGAGGCGCTCGGCAGATTGGTTCCAGCTCTGGATAATTCCGTTGGTATCCTTGCTGATGATCGCGTCTTCGGAAGATTCGACAATAGCCGCGAAGTGATGCGCCAACCTGTCGGTTGCAGTGCGATCTGTTACGTCGCGCGCAATTTTGGATGCCGCGACCACGTTTCCTTGGGCGTCGAACAGCGGCGACACGGTTATCGCGACATTGATCAACGTTCCGCCCTTGCGCCGGCGCACCGTTTCATAATGCTCCACGCGCTCGCCGCGACGGATCTTTCCAAGGATCAGAATTTCATCATCTTCCCGGTCTGGCGGGATCAGCGTGTAAATCGATTTGCCGACTATCTCATCGGAGGTGTAGCCAAAAATTCTCTCCGCCGCTCCGTTCCACGTGAGGATAGTCCCATCCAGGCTCTTGCTGATGATCGCGTCGTGGGACGACTCCACGATTGCGGCAAGTTGCTGAAAGGCGTCTGCGGCCTCTATCCGATTAACCAATTTCACTTTCTCTCCTGCTGCACGGGTCCGGCATGAGTTCGGCCCAGCGTGCCCAATGACCTGGATCCGGGCGAAATCTGGGGACAGCATACATAACCCCTGAACACTGAATTCGGGGACAGCACACCGCTTGCCATAATTGGCCACGCGTCAGCTATGGCCGCAGCCGGACCCTAAGGCCCGCTCGTCCATGGCGGCATTGCCTTCGGCCCGCCCGCGAGCGGCAAGATCGGGTCGAAGATTTGCCGGGGGCGATCCGACGTTCGAAAAATCCCCGATCGGGTCCGGCAGGAAGCGCTGCACCGACGCCGGGCCGGCGTGCCGTAGAGGACAGCGTCCTTCATCGTAAATCTCCTATTTGTTTTCCTCGAACACACGCCGCGCGATGGGCACCGCGGTGGCCGCCGTCGGCCAGCCGGCATAGAAGGCGAGATGCGTGATGGCTTCGACCAGCTCCTCGCGCGTCACGCCGTTTTCCAGCGCGCGCTTGATGTGGAACGGCATCTCGTTGGTGCGGTAGAGCGAGACAAGACAGGCCACCGTGATTAGGCTGCGGTCGCGCGGGCTTAGCTGCGGCCGTTTCCACAGATCGCCGAACAGCACGTTGTCGGTGTAGTCGGCGAGCGCCCGCGCGATGTCGGCGAACGGATTGCGGCGCCGTGTTGATTCATCGGGCATGGGTTGCTCCTCCGGTTAACTTCGGGACTGCATCGCATTTAGCCGCGCCAGCGCATCGTCCGACAGCCTGAGTTCCGCGGCGGCGAGGTTCTCGCGCAGATGGGCGAGCGATGACGTGCCCGGAATGAGCAGAATGTTCGGTGCGCGTTGCAGCAGCCACGCCAGCGCAACCTGCATCGGGGTTGCGTCGATGTCTTTCGCCACTGCCGACAACGTATCGGATTGCAGCGGCGTAAATCCGCCAAGCGGGAAGAACGGCACGTATGCAATGCCCTGCCCTGCGAGTTCATCGATCATCGCGTCGTCGTCGCGGTGGGCGATGTTGTAGAAGTTCTGCACGCACACCACCGGCGCGATCCCGCGCGCTTCGGCAATCTGCGCCGTGGTGGCGTTGCTCACGCCCAAGTGGCGGATGAGGCCCTGCTCGCGCAGCTTCGCCAAGGTGCTGAACTGCTCGGCGATGGAGGTGTCGGACAGGCCGCTGCCATGTGGACCGCTGCCTGGAATACGCATGTTGACGACGTCCAGCACGTCCACACCTAGGTGGCGCAGATTGTCGTGTACCGCGGCGGTGAGTTCAGCCGGGCTTTGCGCCATCTGCCACGACGCATCGTCGCCGCGCCGCGCGCCGACCTTCGTCACAATGGTCAGGTTGGATGGATAAGGGTGCAGCGCGTCGCGGATGATCTGGTTGACGACGTACGGGCCATAGAAATCGCTGGTGTCGATATGATCGACGCCGGCGGCCACTGCCTCGCGCAGCACGGCGATGGCTTCATTTCGATCCTTCCGCGGTCCGAACACGCCCGGGCCGGCCAGCTGCATGGCGCCGTAGCCCATGCGGTTCACCGTGCGATCGCCGAGGCGAAACGAACCGGCGGAAGCGATGTTGACCATGATGTGATCCTCTATTGTGCGCTCTCGTTGCGGGGATGGCGACCACGTTAGATCGCCACCTTGTCATGTTACTATGTGTGCAGCGACACCTCTCCATCCAACCCACGAGGGAGGGTAAAACCAGGATTTCAGCCACGCGGCTCGTCTTCCGTCTCGCGGATCGATGCGAATCGTGCCTACCTTTCTCGTGTCGATTCGCGGGGGCGAAGATGTCGGCAGAAATCGTCAGCCTCAACGGCGCCGTTCCGCTGGTGGAAGCGACGCCGAACGAAACGTTGGTGCAGGAACTCGAACGTCTGTTGCAGGCGGCACGCGCGGGCCAGATTGTCGGCATGGCCGGCGCCTACCAGCACCAGGATCGCATCGTCACCTATTCGTATGCCGGGGCGGTCGGCGGTTTTGCGGTGCTGGGCGGGCTCGACTGCCTGAAGGAGCGGCTGGTGCGCCTCGCCGTGCGCAACTGAACATCCAACGCGCAAACTGGGAGGCGGCGGCATTCGCGCCACGGTAAGAACCTCGCGACGCCATCGGCGAGGTTTGTTCATGCCGTCCTTCCGATTTACCGGCCTGCCCTTTGCGCCATTCGAACGTTTTTCGCGCATGTCGGATGCCGAGCTCGAGGCTATCGGCGCGCGTCGCATGATCGCTGACGAGAAGCCCGGCTTCCCGTGTCGCGTGACCTTGACAGACGCCGAGCCAGGCGAACGCGTGCTGCTGCTTTCATACTTACATCAACCCGCGGACACGCCGTATAAAGCGGCAGGGCCGATCTTCGTGCGCGAAGATGTGCGCGATATGTACGCCTCCGCCGAACTGCCGCCTGTGTGTCGTACCGGGCGTTTGCTGTCGGCGCGGGCCTATGACGCGAGCGGCACGATGGTGGATGCCGATGTCAGCAGCAGCGAGGAAATCGAAACGCTGCTTGCACGTCTGTTTGCGCGCGACGATACCGATTATGTGCACATCCACTACGCGAAACGCGGTTGCTTCGCCGCGCGGGTGGACCGTGCATAACCAGGCTGTTTACGCCCCACCTTTGTGATATGATGCTCTGGCAAATCAGTTGCGGGAGAAAACCGTGGCCAAATATTCGCGCAGCGCCAGCAAAGATGTGAAACGCGCCATGCACAAGCGCAAGAAGGGGACGCTGAAGAGCGGCAAGGGCGGAAAAGGCGGCAAGGTGAAGAGCCGCAAACAGGCGATCGCCATCGGACTTTCCGAGGCCCGCAAGAAGGGCAAGAAAGTGCCGAAGAAGAAGTCATCGAAGAAGCGCAAGTCGAAGAAGTAGCAGAGCGAACTCGGCCCTCAGTGGATTTCCCAGGTCACCGTCACGCTCGCGGTGACGCTTTCCTCGCCCGCGGCGACCGGCGGCGGAGCGGCGGCCGCCATCGGTGCGGCCGCCATCATGCGTCGCATCGGCATGGCAGGCGCGGAAATATCGCCTTCGCCGATGAAAACGATCGGCCCAAGCGCCACACCCGCTGCATGGGCCATGGCTGCGGCTTTTGCTGTCGCATCCTGAACGGCATCCGCGCGGGCCTGCGCCTCAAGGGGCTTGGGATCGCGCACGGAGAAGCTGACGTCCCCTAGCGAATTGGCGCCGGATGCCACCAGTGCGTCCAGCGCAGGTCCTACCCGATCAAGATTGTCGACTGTCACCGTCACATTGTTCGACACCTGATAACCGATGATGCGACGCGGCTGTTTGGAATTGTAGTCGGGATATTGCGGCGTGACGGAGAAGTTCGAGGTCTGGATCGCCCGGTCTGCAATGCCGAAGCGTTTCAAGGTGGCGAACACCTGGTTCATGGCTCGGCTGTTGGCGGCAAGCGCATCGCCCGCGGTCTTCCCGTCGGTCAGCACGCCGGCGGAGAGCGTCGCCTGATCCGGCTTCGCCTTCACCTCGCCCTGGCCCGTGGCAGTTAGCAGCCGCGATTCCGGCTCCGCGGCTTGGGCGTGCGCAAGCACCGGCGCGAGGAGAACGAGCGGAAGAACGATCCGAAATCCGAGTTGACGAAAGGACACCGCGCTCTCCTCCTTCGGTCTGCGGCCGGTGCGCGCACCGCCGAAACCGGAGCATATTACCGGCTGTCGCGAAATTCGAGCAGCGCGTAGGCCGCGCCCAAAAACGCAATATCTTTCTCCAGAATGAGCCGGGTCGGGATCGGCTGCACGAAATAAGAAAGCCGTCCCTTGTTTTCGAACGCGGCACGGAAATCCGAATGCTGGAGATACGATTCGATCTTGGCAGCGATGCCGCCCGCAATGAACACGCCGCCGCGCGCGCCATGCGCCAGCGCAAAGTCGCCGGCCACTGCACCGTACACGGAGCAAAACAGGTCCAGCGCCGCGCGGCAGGCCGCATCGCCGTCTTCCGCCTGCTTTGTGATCTCCTCTGCGGAGAGCGGCGGCGATTTCCGGCCGGCGATTTCTTCCAGGGCCATGTAGACATTCTCCTGCCCGGGCCCGGAGAGAATGCGCTCGACCGAGACATGCCCGAACCGGCGCGCGAGAATCTGCAATACCGCAATCTGGGTTTCGCCGCGTGGCGCAAAGCCAATGTGGCCACCTTCCGTGGCAATCGGCACGGAGCGGCCGCGGTAGCGGGCAAGGCACGACACGCCGAGTCCCGTGCCGGCGCCAAGCACGGTTATCGGCGCGCCCTCCAACCCCTGCCGTTCGTGTCCGAGGCTGCGGAAGCTCTGCGCCGGCAGATGCGGCAGAGCAAAGGCGGGCGCCACGAAATCGTTGATCAGAAGCGCCTGTTTGAAACCGATCTCGTGCATATCGTGCTCGGAGAGGTGCCAGCCGCGGTTGGTCAGTTGCACCTGTCCATCGGTGACCGGGCCGGCCACAGCAAGAGCCGCGGCGTGCGGCTGCTCCGCGCCAACACGCTCGAGATAGGCCTGCAGAACCGCCTGAAAGCTGTCGAAATTCTGGGCGCCGAAATCGACCCGCTGCGCGACCGCGAAGGGCGTCTGCGCCGTATCGATGATGGCGAAGCGCGCATGGGTGCCGCCGACATCGCCGACCAGAATTTCCGATTCGCGGCTCATCCAGACGTGCCTCGTCTATCCAAAGCAGGGGCCTCCCGTATTTTGCGGGACTGCCCCAGGGGACCCCGGTCCTAACTTGCACAGGGAGCCGCCAGATAAAAGGGGTGCGGGTGTCCGCATTCCTGGTTTCGCAACAGGCTCTTTTTGGTGTAGCGCGGCGCCGGTTTCCTGCTAGGAACGGCCCTGCGTGGGCCTGTAGCTCAGTTGGTTAGAGCTGGCCGCTCATAACGGTCTGGTCGCAGGTTCGAGTCCTGCCGGGCCCACCAACCTTCAGGCCCGGAATCCGAAGCGTCGTCTTCGTTGGAATCGCCAACGCAGCCACTTAGCCAATCGGCCCGGTAGACACGGCCCAGGGCAGTGTTATGCGCCGGTCCAGATCCCGCCGCATCAATGAACCGCCGGCGTATTCTTCACTTGTGAATGGAATCGAGCAAAGGGCCGCCGCTGTGGCCGTCCACGTCGACCCACAAATGCGGCAGGCCCAGATCGGCCAGCCATTGCGGGCCTGCGTCCTCCTTCAGCATGGCGATGGTCGAGGCGCTGCCGGCCATCACGCAGTAATCGTCGATCACGCTGATCGCCGCCATCCGTCGCACCGGCCAACCAGTTTTCGGATTGAGGATATGTCCGTAGCGCACGCCGTCCACCACGATGCAGCGTTCATAATCGCCGCTCGATGCGAGCGCGCCTTCACGCATTAACAACGAGGCGAGTACGCCATCCCGGTCGCGGGGATGGCGGATGCCCACTCGCCAGGGCTCGTTGCCGACGCGGGGCCCGACGACGCGGACGTCGCCGCCGAGATTGACAACGGCGTTATTTACCCCCGCCGCGCGGAGCACCCCGGCGGCACGATCGAC
>DASXGS010000086.1:0-2918 GCA_036488975.1 Rhizomicrobium sp.
GCCGCCACCGCGCCCGATGTGGTGCTTGGCGATCGCTACGGTACCGCCGCCTCGCATGCGCTGCTGCGCCGTGCCGAGCAGGCGTTTCAATCTCAGGGGTTCAGTGTGGGGCGCAATGTGCCGTATGCCGGCGGCTACACCACATATCTGTACGGGCAGCCGGCGAAAGGCATTCACGCGCTGCAGATCGAAGTGAACCGCGCACTTTATCTCGATGAAGACCGCATCGAGATACTGCCGGCTTTTCCCTGGGTGCGGGGTCGTCTTACATGCGCCCTGCGCGAACTGGTCGGCATCGACGCCAACCTGCTGCGCACGCAAGGGTTCCGGCTTGCCGCCGAGTAGCGCCAGCCTTAGCGAGGGCTTGCCCAGGCTTCCTGCTCGCACTCCTCGATGATGATGCGCACGTAACAGTAGCCGAGCACGTAGCGGAACATGCGCCGGCACACGCAGCCGCGATAATTCTCGCGTTCGCCCATGCGGCTGCGCGGGATGTCCACATAGTCGCCCACGGCGGGAATGATGCCGAAGCCGGCCTCTTCACCCAGCACCAGATCGGCGATGCCGCCGATCTCCTCGGTCTGCGTGGCACCCTTCGGCAGGAATTGAAAATCGATTTCGTACTTCACGGCTGCGCCCTCTGTTCGCCAAAAGCGATCATCAACCGGGCGGTGGCTATGAAGTCAACCGGAGCGGCCCGGGTAGCGCGCGAAAATTGAGGGGCTCGGAACCAAAAAAAGGGCCGCCCGGTGAGGGGCGGCCAAGTTTAGGGAGGAAACGCCCAGGAAGGGCTGCGCGGCACGACAGGAGCGCCATACCGCGCCGCAGCAATGTGCCACCAAACGTGCTGCACCGCAACAGCGGCCGCTCGCCTTTTGAGGCCGATGTGGGATCCGCAAGCACCAAATGTTGCGGGACATTGTTCCGTCCACCACTCCTGCTGGATTCACAAAACTATCATCGCACTGCAACACAAGATTCTTGCGCGACTGTCACACCAGCCGCGTGAGGAACCAGCCGATTCGCGGGTGCTTTCCTGAAGCCGCCCCGCACGAACCGACGGGAGGCCGCGTTGAGTGAAGCGTTGCTGTGGCAGGAGCCGGGGGGCCACCGCCACACGATTCCCAGAGGGGTGCTCTCGGGCAGGCGCGGCGCGCGGGAGGGATACCGGGCTCCAGCCACAAGGCCGAGCCGCCGCCACCGCACCATTTTCATCTCCGATGTCCATCTCGGCACGCGCGGCTGCAAGGCCGAGCTGCTGGCCGACTTCCTGGCCCAGAATAGCTGCGACACGCTTTATCTGGTCGGCGACATCGTCGACGGCTGGAGGCTGAGGCGGCGCTGGTTCTGGCCGGAAGCGCACAACCGCGTGCTGCACGAGATTCTGCACAAGGTGGATGCTGGCACGCATGTCATCTATGTGCCCGGCAATCACGACGAAGCGTTCCGCGATTTCTGCGGCCGCTCCATCGCCGGCATCCAGATTATGCGCGAAGCGATACATGAAACCGCCGACGGGCTGCAGCTGCTGGTGGTGCACGGCGATCAATTCGATGGCGTGATTGCCTGCGCCAAGTGGCTCGCCCACCTCGGCGACTGGGCCTACACGATGGCGCTGCACCTCAACGAGTGGTGCGGCGCGGTTCGCCGTGCGCTGGGCCTGCCCTACTGGTCGCTCTCCGCTTACCTGAAGCAGAAGGTGAAGAATGCGGTCGAATATGTCTGCCGTTTCCAGGATGCCGTGGCCCACGAGGCGCGCGCGCGCGGCTTCGACGGCGTCGTGTGTGGCCATATTCATCACGCTGCGCTCGAGCGGCTCGGCGGCGTCCTCTACATCAACGATGGCGACTGGGTTGAAAGCTGCACCGCCCTTGTCGAAGATGCCCGCGGGACTTTGGAGATTCTCCGCTGGTCAGCTTTCGGCGAGAGCCGCGAACCTTCGCGCGCGGATGCGCATATCGGCGAGATCGCAGCAGTCCCCGCATAAGAGCATCGACATGAGCGTGCAGCCCGCCACCGAACTGGTGGTGCCGGCGGCTGGCGCCACGCCGGCCTTTCGGGTGCTGCTCGTCACCGATGCCTGGGCGCCGCAAGTGAACGGCGTGGTGCGTACCCTGGAGATTCTCGGCCGCGATCTGGCCGCCATGGGCCATGAGGTGCACTACGCCACGCCCGAGGGCCGGTTGACTGTGGGCCTTCCCACCTATCCGGAAATTAGGCTGGCGGTGTTCCCGCGCCGAAGCCTGGAGCGGATGATCGACGATTTTGCGCCCAGCGCGATTCACATCGCGACGGAAGGGCCGCTCGGCTGGGCCGCGCGCGGTATCTGCATGCGGCGGAGGATTCCCTTCACCACGTCGTTCCACACGCGTTTTCCCGAATATGTGCACGCGCGCGCGCCGTTCATTCCGGAATCGGTGGTGTATCGCTGGCTGAGGCGGTTTCACGGACCGGCGGCGGCGATGATGGTCGCCACGCCGGCGTTGAAGCGCGAGATGGAATCGCACGGCTTCCGCAATTTGCGCCTGTGGTCGCGTGGCGTGGATGTTGAGATGTTTCACCCCATCCCCGATGCCGCGCTGCCGTTTGCGCGGCCGATATGGCTTTATGTCGGCCGTGTGGCGATCGAGAAGAACATCGAGGCGTTCCTCAAGCTCGATCTGCCCGGCACCAAGGTGATCATCGGCGATGGGCCCGCGCGCGCGGCCCTCGAGCGGAAATATCCAGCCGCGCAATTCCTCGGGCCCAAGGTTGGGCACGATCTCGTGCGCCACTATGCGGCGAGCGATGTGTTCGTGTTTCCCAGCCGCACCGACACGTTCGGCCTTGTGATGCTGGAGGCACTCGCCTGCGGCGTTCCGGTGGCCGCATTTCCCGTGCCTGGCCCGCTGGACGTGATCGGCGATGCGCCTGTCGGC
>DASXGS010000124.1:0-5231 GCA_036488975.1 Rhizomicrobium sp.
CATCGCATTCGTCGGCGTCGGCAATATGGGCGGACCGATGGCGCGCAATCTTCTGAAAGCCGGCTGCACGGTGCGAGCCTTCGATGTCGCCGCCAATTTGCTGCAGGGAGTCGCGGATGCCGGCGCTGCCAAGGCGGCGAGCGCCAAGGATGCCGTGTCGGACGCTGAGATCGTGATCACGATGCTGCCGGCGGGGCAGCATGTGCGCTCAGTTTATCTCGACAACGACGGCATTCTGGCAAGTGCAAAGCCCGGCGCGCTGATGATCGATTCTTCCACGATCGACATCGACACTGCGCGGGCCGTGCACGGCGCGGCGGAGCAGCAGGGATTTGCGTTTCTCGATGCGCCCGTGTCCGGCGGCGTCGGCGGAGCGGAAGCGGGCACGCTCACCTTCATGTGCGGCGGTGCCGAATCCACTTTCGAGCGCGCCAAACCCATTCTCGAAAAGATGGGCAAGCGCGTGGTGCTAGCGGGCGGGGCCGGTGCGGGACAGGCGGCGAAAATCTGCAACAACATGCTGCTGGCGATTTCCATGGTCGGCACGTGCGAAGCCTTCGTGTTGGCGGAAAAGCTTGGGCTCGATTCGCAGAAGCTCTTCGACATTGCGTCGACGTCCTCGGGCCAGTGCTGGTCGCTTACCGCCTATTGTCCCGTTCCGGGACCGGTGCCGACCGCGCCGTCCAACCGAGATTATGCAGGTGGATTCGCCACGGCGTTGATGCTGAAAGATCTCAAGCTGGCGCAGTCCGCAGCACAATCGGCAGGCGCCGCCACGCCGCTCGGCGCGGAAGCGGCCCAGCTGTATTCACTGTTCGCCGCGAAAGGACATGGCGGCGTCGATTTCTCGGGCATTATCCGCATGCTGCGCGGCGAGTTGTAGTTTCCGTTTACCGCCGCTTAACGCCCCCTCTCTAAGCTTTGATGCAAATAACAGGTGGGCCCTGCCAAGCGGGGGAAAAATATGACGGCGTTGGCGAAACCGCAAACCGCGGCCGTGCTCGAGAGCGCACCGGCAACGGGCAAGTACTACATGGAAACCCTCAACTTGATCGAGCGGCTGCATCGGCAGCTGCTGGATGTGATCAAGGATGAGCTGGACCGGCGCGACGAGCGCGAGATCAACAGCGTACAGGCGCTGCTGCTGTTCAATGTGGGCGACCAGGAGCTGACAGCCGGAGAGTTGCGCACACGCGGCCACTATCTGGGCTCCAACGTTTCCTACAATCTGAAGAAGCTTGTCGATGGCGGCTATATCCACCACGAACGTTCGGAAATTGATCGCCGCTCCGTGCTGGTGCGCCTGACCCGCAAGGGCGAATGCGTGCGCGACATGCTGCGCGAGCTGTTCCATCGCCACCTGGGCTCGCTGGAGCCCGTCGGCAACGTGAACGCCGAGGATCTCGACGGAACCAATGTGGCGCTGCGGCGACTGGAACGGTTCTGGATCGACCAGGTGCGGTTCCGGCTCTAAGGGCCTTCGACGTCCCCCGAGGCCGGAAGTATTCTCGCCCCCTGCATCAGGGTATATCTGCCAATACCTTGGTTGGATGTGACAATTCGCTATGGGTATGGCGCCCTCTCTGCGCTATCTTAAGGCGCAGGGTCAGGCGTCAGGAAGTCCATGGCATTTCCCTACCAGGCGCGGTTTCGCTCGGCGCTCGCCGGGTTGAAGCGCGAGGGCCGCTACCGGGTCTTCGCGGATATCGTGCGCCGGCGAGGGACTTATCCGCGGGCTGACTTCCACTGCGATGGTACGGCGCGCCCCATTACCGTCTGGTGCAGCAACGATTACTTGGGCATGAGCCAACATCCAAAGGTGCTGGCGGCGATGCATGAAGCGCTGGATGCGGCTGGCGGCGGCTCCGGCGGTACACGCAACATCTCGGGCACCACTCACTATCATGTGGAGCTGGAGGCTGAGCTTGCCGACTTGCACGGCAAGGAGGCCGCGCTCGTTTTCACCTCCGGTTTCGTGTCGAACGACACCACGCTCTCCACGCTGCAGAAACTGCTGCCCGGTCTCATTATCTTCTCCGATGCACTCAACCATGCCTCGATGATCGAGGGCATCCGGCGCGGCGGCGGTGAGAAGCGCGTCTTCAAACACAACAACCTAGCCGATCTGGAGCGTCAGCTCACCGAGTGCGAGCCCTCCGCGCCGAAGCTAATCGCATTTGAATCGGTCTATTCGATGGACGGCGATTTCGGTCCGGTCGCCGCGATCTGCGACCTCGCCGAGAAATATGGCGCGATGACGTACCTCGACGAAGTGCATGGCGTGGGCTTGTACGGTCCGCGCGGTGGGGGTGTGGCGTCGCGCGATGGCGCTATGCAGCGGGTGGATATCATCGAAGGCACCCTCGCCAAGGCATTTGGCGTAATGGGCGGCTATATTGCGGCAAGCGCCGAGATTATCGATAGCATCCGCTCATTCGCGCCTGGTTTCATTTTCACCACCTCCCTTGCGCCGGTGCTGGTCGCGGGCGTGCTGGCGAGCGTTCGCCATCTCAAGAGCAGCGATGTGGAGCGGAACACGCTGCATGAGCGCGCTGCGAAGCTGAAGCGGATGCTCGCGGACGCCGGGCTGCCGGTCATGGATTCGCCGAGTCACGTGGTGCCTGTATTCGTCGGCGATGCCGCGCTGTGCAAAGCAGTTTCCGATTCGCTGCTGCACGATCACGGCATCTATGTGCAGCCGATCAATTTCCCCACCGTGCCGCGCGGGACCGAGCGACTGCGGTTCACCCCATCGCCGGTGCATACGGACGAGATGATGGACGAGCTGGTCGCCGCGCTTGACGCGTGCTGGACGACGCACCGGCTAGAGCGCGCCGCCTGATCAATGGAAATCAAGGAGGGCGAGGTGCTCCTGGAATTCCTCTTCCTGGGCAACAGCGTCAAAGTGACCGCAATCGATGGGGCGACGGGGCAGGAAGCGAGCATCGTTGGGCCCGCTTCCGCCGCGAGGAAAAATCTTGAAGCCGCCGCGGTGCGGAAGCTTCGTTATGTGCTCAATCGACGCAAGCCCGGTTGATCAGCTGCGGCGCCGGCTCTTGGTCGATGTTGAAGTGCGGCCAAGGCCGATCTTCTTGGCAAATTCCGAACGCTGCGCGGCATAATTTGGCGCTACCATAGGATAGTCTGCCGGCAGCCCCCACTTCGAGCGGTATTCCTCGGGTGAAAGGCTATAATTGGACCGAAGATACCGCTTCAGCATCTTCAGTTTCTTTCCGTCCTCGAGGCATACGATGTAGTCCGGAGTAATCGACTTCTTCACCGGGACTGCCGGTTTTTGAGAGGTCGGCGAGTCCGAACCGTTGCCCGTGACCAGTCCGCCGAGCATGGCATGGACATTCTTGATCATTCCGGGAAGTTCGGAAACCGGTACCGGATTGTTGCTGACGTAGGCCGCAATGATGTCGCTCGCCAGCTTGAGGAGCTCCTGTGGCTTGTGGGCGGACGCGTCCGTGGCTGTTGGCATGATAGGTAACCCCTTCGATTTCTGCATATGCTTATTCATAGTTGCATAACATCATTGGACAACAAAGCAACTCAGAATAGAAGTCAAGTGGTATCAAGGACTTGCCTCTCCGTGCCCGGTTTCTTGTGTAAATGGTCCTCACTGCCTGAAAGGAACACTGCGCAAGAGATCAGCCAAATTACTGGCGTGCTACATATCCGTGCATGAACAGGGCGCTTTAGGCTGGTTTATTCTCGGTTATAGGCATAACGCGGAGCTTGGCGCGAACACACAAAAACCAGCGATCACGCTCGCGCCCGCCGCTATATCTGGTAAATAAGGCCGTGCGATACCCGGCTGGGCCAGAAAGATCCTCGATGCAGACCGATGCCACCCAATACAGCCCCGCCGACGCCTTCTTCGGGAGCTGCGTGGCCGAGACCGATCCGCAGATTGCGCAGGCGATCGCGAAGGAACTCGGCCGCCAGCAGCACAAGATCGAGTTGATCGCCTCCGAAAACATCGTTTCGCGGGCGGTGCTCGAAGCGCAGGGCTCGGTGCTCACCAACAAATATGCCGAAGGCTACCCCGGCCGCCGCTACTACGGCGGCTGCGAATTTGTCGACATTGCGGAAGAACTCGCGATCGAGCGTGCCAAACGGCTCTTCGATTGCGAATTCGCGAATGTGCAGCCCCATTCGGGCGCGCAGGCAAATCAGGCGGTGTTTTTCGCCCTGCTGCAGCCCGGCGACACGTTCATGGGCCTCGATCTCGCTGCGGGAGGGCACCTGACGCACGGTTCGCCGGTCAATCAGTCTGGCAAATGGTTCCGGCCGATTTCCTATGGCGTACGGCGCGATGATCAGCGCATTGACATGAATGAGGTGGAGCGCGTCGCGCGCGAACACCGCCCAAAGATCATCATTGCAGGGGGTTCCGCCTATCCGCGCTTTATCGATTTTCGCGCTTTCCGCGAGATTGCAGATTCGACTGGCGCCATCTTCATGGTCGACATGGCGCACTTCGCGGGGCTGGTGGCTGGCGGCGTGCATCCCAATCCGCTGGACCATGCCCACGTTGTGACGACCACTACTCACAAGACGCTGCGCGGTCCGCGGGGTGGCATGATACTCTCGCAGGATACTGAGCTCGGAAAAAAGATAAACTCGGCAGTGTTTCCAGGACTCCAGGGCGGGCCACTGATGCATGTGATCGCGGCGAAGGCCGTGGCGCTTGGCGAAGCATTGAAACCCGAGTTCAAGCTCTATGCGCGGGCAGTGGTGGAGAATGCGAAAGCGCTTG
Organism: Rhizomicrobium sp.; assembly: GCA_036488975.1. Classification (GTDB taxonomy): domain Bacteria; phylum Pseudomonadota; class Alphaproteobacteria; order Micropepsales; family Micropepsaceae; genus Rhizomicrobium. The sequence goes on from DASXGS010000124.1 coordinate 4,766, forward strand.
CCGCCAGCCTGCAGGCAGAAGGACTCGATATCGTCTCGGGCGGCACCGACACGCACGTGATGCTGGTCGATCTGCGGCCGAAAAAGGCGACAGGCCGCGCCGCAGAAAAGGCGCTCGATCGCGCTTTCATCACCTGCAACAAGAACGCCATTCCATTCGATACAGAAAAACCCGCGATCACGTCCGGTATTCGGCTCGGTTCGCCCGCCGGCACGACACGCGGCTTTGGATCGGCGGAGTTTCGAGACATCGGCCGTTGGATCGTCGAAGTGGTCGACGGCATCGCACGCCGAGGCGAAGAGGGCGATGCTGCTGTTGAAGCAGACGTGCGCGGCCGCGTACAGGAATTGTGCAAGCGTTTTCCGATTTACCAGTAGGCTGGGGAATTACCGCATGCGTTGCCCGTTCTGTGGACACGAAGACAGTCAGGTGAAAGACAGCCGTCCTAGCGACGACAATTCGGCCA
>DASXGS010000175.1:0-2105 GCA_036488975.1 Rhizomicrobium sp.
GCCGGCGCCTGGCTGAACACGGTCTTCAGGCCGGCAAGCGTTGCGCCCTTCACGCCGAGCAGCTGGTGGCGCACGCGATGGAAATGCTCGCCGACGATATAGAGCCCGGCTTCCGGCAGCAGATGATGAATGTCAGCGATACGGCCGTGCAGCGAATTCTCCACCGGGATGATGCAGAGATCGGCGCTGCGCTCGCGGACCGCCGCGATGGCGTCTTCGAAAGTCGGCGCAGGAATGGCCATCGCGTGCGGCAGTGCCTCGCGTGCCGCGAGATTGGCGTATGCGCCCGGCTCACCCTGAAACGCGACCTTCTTCGCTCGTGAGATCAGCGTATCGCTCATGTCGAATCCCCTCGCGCGAAATGGGCGCGCGCCTTTTCCAAATCCGCCGGCGTGTCCACGCTCAGCGGCACCTCGGGAACACGTGCCACGCCGATGCTCATGCCGGCTTCCAGCGCACGCAACTGCTCGAGCTTTTCGCGCCGCTCCAGCGATGACGGCGCAAGCTTCACGAAGCGAGACAGAGCATCGCGCTGGAAGGCATAAATGCCGATGTGGTGAAACAGCGGACCGTTCCCATGCGGCGCCCGCACGCGGGTGAAATACAGCGCACGGCCGCGTTCGCCGGTCACATCCCAGGCGATCACCGGCTTCACCACAGCTGGATTGTCGTAATCGGCGGCATCGTCGATTTCCGCCGCGAGCGTTGCGATGTCGGCACCGGTGGGCGCCAGCACATCCACCACCGCGCGCACATATGCGGGATCCAGCGCCGGCAGATCCCCTTGCAGATTCACCACCACATCGTGCGTCTCGCGCGGATCGATCAGCTCAAGCGCTGCGAACACGCGGTCCGAACCGCTCGCCAGATCGGGATCGGTCAGCACCGCGCGGCCACCTGCGCCCTCCACCGCTTCGGCAATATCGCGCTCGGCGGCGGCCACGATCACGGGCCCCACATCGGCGGCCATGGCCTGCCGCCACACCCGCACGATCATCGTCTCGCCCGCGATGTCGGCCAGCGGCTTGCCAGGCAAGCGCGTGGACGCCATGCGCGCCGGAATCACCACCACGGGATTCATCGATTGCCCTTCGTTTTCCGCCATTTATGCGACGCTTCGCCGCAATGACGCATGGGTACCGCCTAGTAATGTCGCCCCGCTTCGGGGGTGCCCGCGAGGCTTTTCGCCTCGCGCCTTCGCCCGCCTTTCAACCTCGCGAGCAGCGGAGCCGACCTTATGGATTCCTTTGAGTGGAACAAGATCGCGGGCGCAGTGCTCGGCACTCTCTTGTTCGTGGTGGCGGTAAGGATTGCCACCGGTTTCATCTTCGAAGTGAAGGAGCCGGCGAAGCCAGGTTACGTGGTGCAGGGCGTCGAGGCCCCGGCCGGCGGCACCACGCAAGCGGCAGTAGTCGAAGCGTTGCCCGATTGGGGCACTGTGCTGCCGAAGGCGAACGTGGCAGACGGCAAATCGATCTCCACCCGCTGCGAGCAGTGCCACGATTTAAGCAAAGGCGGACCCAACAAGATCGGCCCCAATTTGTGGGGCGTGGTCGGGCGCCCGCGCGCCTCGCATCCCGGATTCGATTATTCGGCGGCGATGAAGGCGAAGGGCGGCAGCTGGAGCTATGACGAGCTGTTCAAGTTTCTGAAATCGCCTGGGGCCTACATCCCTGGCACGAAAATGAGCTTCGCCGGCCTGCCGCAGGCCAACGATCGCATCAATCTGATCTCCTATCTGCGAACCGATATGGATTCGCCCGCGCCCATTCCGCCGCCGCAGCCGGCCAAAGCTGCTGCGCCGGCGCAGACACCTGCCAACGGCAAGGCGCCCGCCGCCGCACCGACCAGCGGCGCTGGCGCACCTGCAACGACCCAAGGGCCGAACGGCACGGCGGCAGTCGCGCCGGGCAATCAGCCGGCGACCGGCACCTCCGCAGCGTCGGGTGCAGGCAACGCGGCGAGCGGCAGCGCCGGCAATGCGAGTGGCCCTTCCGGCGGCGACTCCGGCAAGGACAACAGCATTGGCGCCTCCAACGCGCATCTCGGCAACGCCCCGGCGCCGGCAACCGGCAAACAGCCTTCCGGCACGCCATCCACCAGCA
>DASXGS010000192.1:0-3241 GCA_036488975.1 Rhizomicrobium sp.
GGTTTACATCGGCAGCACCGATACCCGCCTCTATGCGCTCGATCTTGCGACGGGAGCAAAACGTTGGGCATTCGCGAGCGGCGGCCGCGTGGTGTCGTCGCCCGCGGTCTCGAATGGGCTGGTTTATTTCGAGAATTACGACGGCAATCTCTTCGCACTGGATGCCACAAGCGGCGCCATGAAATGGAAATTCGCCACCGCCGGCGGCGAGCATCGCTACACCGCGAAGCATCTGCACGGCACGCAGCCGGTCGCCGAGGCCATGCCGGACCCGTTCGACATCTATCTTTCGTCGCCGGCGGTGTGGAACGGTGCGGTCTATTTCGGCAGCGGCGACGGCAATGTTTACGCACTCGATGCCGCCACCGGCACCTTGAAATGGAAGTATCAAACCGGCGATGTGGTGCACGCATCGCCGGCAGTCGCGCATGGCACGGTCTTCATTGGCAGCTGGGACAGCTACATGTACGCGTTGGATGCCGCGACCGGCACACTCAAGTGGCGCTTTAAGACCGGCGAAGATCCCGACATCCACAACCAACAGGGTATCCAGTCTTCGGCTGCGGTGGCGGATGGCGTCGTTTATTTCGGCTGCCGCGATTCCCACCTTTACGCAGTGGACGAGAAGACCGGCAAACAGCGCTGGGTGTTCAGCACGAAGCCCTCCTGGGTGATCGCCTCCCCGGCCGTCCGCGATGGTGTGGTGTACGCGGCGACTTCGGACAGCGGCCTCTTCTTCGCGCTCGATGCGAAGAGTGGCGCACAAATCTTCTCGGTGGCCTTCAATCACTGGCCGATGTTCTCATCGCCCGCGCTGGTGGATGGCTTCGCCTATATCGGCTCGGAACAAGGCAAGCTGCTTGCCATCGATCTGAAGAAGCGGGCGCTGGCGTGGGAGTTCCAGACCGACGCGTCAAAGAGCCTGCTGCCCGCCTACTCCAATCCGGACGGCACCGTGAACTATTACGCCGTGCAGGCCGGCAATTTTTATGACGACGTGGTGGTGGCGGTGGACAAGCTGATGAACCTCGGTCAGGTCCACTCCTCGCCGGTGGCCGCGGGCGATCTGCTTATCTTCGGCGCCACCGACGGCAACGTCTACGCGCTGCAAGGGTGAGGTGGGTCCGGTGGTTGTTCCAATTTGTTTGCCCGGACGCGACAGACGCGACTTCGCCGCGTAAGCCCGCCGTTCGCTCGCTCAGTCCGAACAAGTTGGACGGGGGATATCAATCCTCCATCGCTTTCGGATCGCCGCCTTTGCGGCCGTGCTCGAGCCAGTCGTTCAATCCCGGCGACAGTTCGGCCGCGGCGCGCTCGCGATAGCGCGCGACATCGTCTTTCGTGAGCACGTCGCGCCAGCGGCCGTTAGTGCCCTTGTCGAGGAATGTCTGATGTCCGCCCCGGACAGCCATTTCAATGCCAGGCAGGAGCGCCGCCCCTTCGGTCTTCATTTTCTCGAACGTCGCCGCCTCGACGAGCTCCGGCCACAACGCTGCCGGCGTCTCGATCCCGAGGAATGCGGCGATCCGTTTCATCTCGCCCGACAAATCGGCCTTCAGGTCGTTGTAATGCACCATCAGCAGATTCTCGCGCTGACGCTCGATCCAGTAACTGCGTTCGATGTCAAAGAACGCGGCGGCGACGGGCACGACGTCATCGTCGTTTCGTTCAATCCACGACAGGAAGAATTCGCGTGGATCTTCCGGCGTCGGCGGTGGATGGCTGCTTGTGTCGCCGCTTTCCTGCGCGACCCGCTGTATGTTGCCGATAAATTGCGGCGTGAAATTCAGGAAGTGATTGTGGAACGAGAAGCACGCATCCAGCCCCCCACGTGCGGTGTGGATATATTTCACCTCGTCATAGATTGGCAGCGCGTCGAACGGCAAATGCGATTTCATCGCGCGGCGGTGCGTCTGCCCTTCCAGCATGGAGATCATCACATCGATCGGTACTTGGAAGCGGCAATCGACCCAAGGATGGGTCTGCATGATCGGCACCGGCGCTGCTGACTGGAAGATGAGCAGACTGACGATGCGTTGCGTCCAGGTGGTGCCGGCTTTCGGCACCGTGGCGACGACGACATCGCCTGGACGTGGCTTGTAGCGGTCCCAGTGCTTGCTGTCGCGGACGCGATCTTTGACATTTCTAAGCGGAGCGCGCGAAAGCATATGTTTCCCCTTTTCGATTCGGCTTGGTGGTCCGGCCTGAGTCTTGCCAACAAGGTTCAGATTGGGACACCATTGTGGGTTGGTCCGCAAACCTTGACATTTGCCGGAATTCCGGCTACGTACGAGCATCATCGACCCGGATCGCGCGACGCGCTTTTAAGCCTGTCATCCGGGGACGTTTCGAAACAGTCTCCGTTACCTCCAATTTGCGCGTGGAAGGCGGTCAACCGCTCCATGGCCATTCGCCCTGGCCATCATGGCCGGCGATGCCCGGCGCATAAGGAACAAGGAATACCAGTGACCAATCTTACATTCTCAGAGCTCGGAATTTCCGAGCCGCTCTGCCGCGCGCTCGCGGCGGAAGACTACACCCATCCCACGCCCATCCAGACGCAATCGATTCCGCGCCTGCTCGAAGGGCGCGACCTGCTTGGCGTGGCGCAAACCGGCACCGGCAAGACGGCTGCGTTCGCGCTGCCGATCCTGCAGAAGCTCGGCAAGCCGCAACATCCGGTGGCGGCGCGCTCCGCGCATGCGCTCATTCTGGCGCCGACGCGCGAGCTTGCGCTGCAGATCGGCGACAGCTTCGCCACCTACGGCCGCCACACCGGCCTGCGCCACACCGTTGTCCTCGGCGGTGTCGGACAACCGCAACAGGTGAAAGCAATGGCGCGCGGGGTGGACATCCTCATCGCCACGCCCGGGCGCCTGCTGGATCTGGTGCAGCAGAAGCATGTGCGGCTGAACGACGTGAAGCATTTCGTGCTCGATGAAGCCGATCGCATGCTCGACATGGGCTTCATTCGCGACGTGCGGAAGATCGTGGCCATGTTGCCGAAGCAGCGGCAGTCTCTGCTGTTCTCCGCCACCATGCCTAACGACGTCGCCAAGCTCGCGGCCGAGATGCTGCGCGATCCACTGCGCGTGGAAGTGACACCCGAGGCAGTGACCGTCGATCTGGTCGATCAGCGGGTGCATTTCGTGGAGACCGCGCAGAAGCGTGCGTTGCTCACCAACCTTCTTAAGGACCCGGCGCTTGCGCGGGTCATCGTGTTCACCCGCACCAAGCACCA
>DASXGS010000232.1:0-3086 GCA_036488975.1 Rhizomicrobium sp.
CTCTCCATCTTACGACATCGAGTTTGGCGGCGGAGCGGGTTCCGGCAGTGGGATAAACTCGTCGTGATCGCGATCGGGCAGCTTCATGCGCCCAGCGCGCCAATCGGCTTTCGCCTGCTCAATCCGCTCCTTTGAAGATGAGACAAAATTCCATTCAAGGTGGCGTGGACCAACGGGATCGCCCCCCAGCAGCATCAGGATGGTGTTCTGCTCCGCCCGCACCACCGCGCCTGCATGATCTGGAAACACGACCATCTGGCCAGCGTGCGAGCTCTCACCGCCTACCTCAATAGAACCCAATGCCACGTAGATGGCGCGTTCGGGATAACCGTCGGGCATTTCGATGCTCGCTCCGGCTGTCAGATCGGCGTGCGCATAGAACATTCGGGAATGCGTGGTTACCGATGCCTCCCGCCCAAACGCCCGGCCCGCTATGACGCGCAGTTTGACGCCCGGCTCCTCGACAACCGGCAATTCAGTCGCCCCGTAATGTGCGAAACTGGGCTCGATCTCTTCCTTGCCATCCGGTAGCGCCACCCACGCCTGGATGCCGTGCATCCGGCCCCCTTCCGCCCGTGCCTTCTCGAAGCGCTCCGAATGCGTGATACCGCGCCCGGCAATCATCCAGTTGACCTCGGCCGGCCTGATTGCCTGTTCCGAGCCCACGCTGTCGCGGTGCATGATTTCGCCTTCGAACAAATAGGTGATGGTGGATAATCCGATGTGAGGATGGGGCCGTACATCGACGGTGCGTGGAATGCCGGGCGGGAAGTCCACCGGGCCCATATGGTCGAAGAAGATGAACGGCCCGACCATCCGGCGTTGAGGCGAGGGCAAGATGCGGCCGACCTCAAAGCCGCCAAGATCGCGCCGCCGCTGCTCGACAATCTGCATGTCTGCTTCTCCGACTTCCCGACCATATAGCAGTTGGACGCCCTCCGCGGGTGGATATCCTGCGGTCCGTAACGATATGATGCCCCGAAATTCGCGAGCCTATCTATGCTGCTCCTGATCGACAATTACGACAGCTTCACGTTCAACCTGTTCCACTATCTGGGAGAACTGGGCGCGGAGGTGCTCGTCCGGCGCAACGACGAGATCACGGTCGATGAGGCGATGGGTATGGAGCCCCGCGGGATTGTGCTCTCGCCAGGCCCGTGCACGCCGAACGAAGCCGGCATTTGCCTCGAGCTGATCCGCAAGGCGGACGGACGCGTGCCCATTCTTGGCGTTTGCCTTGGCCATCAGGCGATCGGGCAGGTGTATGGCGGCCGCATCGTACGCGCGCCGGAGCCGATGCATGGGAAACTCAGCCGCATTCGGCATACCGGCAAGGGCGTGTTCCGGGGCCTGAACAACGATTTCGAAGCAACGCGGTATCATTCGCTGACCATCGCGCCGGAGAGCATGCCCGCATCCCTCGAAGCATCCGCACAAACCGACGACGGCGTCATCATGGGCGCGATGCACAGGCAGTATCCTGTGCACGGCGTGCAGTTCCACCCGGAAAGCATCGCTTCGGAAAACGGGCATGCGCTGCTGCAGAATTTTCTGAACATAGCGGAAGACTTCGCCCGCGTTCCGGCATGAGCGACGCGTTCGGCTACGCCCTTAGGCATGTGGCATCCGGCGCGTTCCTCAGCGCGGACGCTGCATCTGCCGCATTCCACGCCATCATGCGCGGAGAGGTCAGCGAGATTCGGATTTCCGCGCTGCTCTCCGCGCTTGCCGTACGCCGACCGACCGTCGAGGAGATCACCGGTGCAGTATTGGCAATGCGCGCTGCCATGCGAACCATTCGCGCCCCCGAAGGCGCCATCGACGTTTGTGGCACCGGGGGTGACGGGCTCGGCACGCTAAATATCTCGACTGCCGTGGCCTTTGTTGTGGCGGGCTGCGGCGTGCCGGTGGCCAAGCATGGCAACCGCAACATGTCCTCCCGAGCCGGTGCGGCCGACGTTCTCGAAGCACTGGGCGTCAGAATTGATCTTGAGCCCGCGGATGCGGAAGTGTGTCTTGCGGAGACCGGATTCTGCTTTCTATTCGCGCCGAAATATCACCCGGCCATGAAGCATGTGGCGTCAGTTCGGCGCGAGCTCGGCTTTCGCACGATTTTCAATCTCCTCGGGCCACTCTCCAATCCCGCGGGCGTCCGCCGCCAACTGATAGGCGTGTTCTCCCGCGACTGGATCGAGCCAATGGCATCGGTTTTGATGCAATTGGGGGCAGAAGACGCATGGGTAGTGCACAGTGCCGATGGTATGGACGAAGTCTCCATCGCTGCGCCAACTGATATTGCCATGCTTCATGCCGCGAAAATCGCGTATCGCGAAGTGAGGCCAGCCGACGCCCATCTTGCACAACATACGCTGGACACGATTCGCGGCGGTGATGCGCAACACAACGCAAACGCCATTCGCGAAATGCTCGACGGATCGCATAGCGCCTTTCGTGACATCGTCGTTCTGAACGCTGCCGCGGCTCTCATCATCGCCGGGAAGGAAGCCGATCTGCATTCGGCGGCGAGGATGGCTGAGGAAACGATTGACAGCGGCCGCGCCAAGGACGTGCTGGCGCGCGCCGCTGTCTTTTCTGCAAGCCCGGTTATCGCATGACCATTCTCGACAAGATTGCCGCTTACAAACGCGAGGAGGTTAAAGCGGCAAGGATCCGGACGCCTATAAAAGTGCTTGAAAGACAGATCGCGAAGCTCCCGCCGCCTCGTGGCTTTCGCGCGGCCTTGGAAATCAAGCGGAGACGAGGCGAGTTCGGGCTCATCGCGGAGATCAAGAAAGCAAGCCCGTCCAAAGGCGTGATCCGGAACGACTTCGATCCGATTGCGCTGGCGCTCGCTTATCAGCGCGGTGGCGCGAGCTGTCTTTCTGTGCTGACGGACACGCCCTCGTTTCAGGGCTCGCTTGGATACCTGAGGGACGTGCATTCCGCGGTAGAGTTGCCGACGCTGCGCAAGGATTTCATGCTCGACCCATACCAGCTGGCGGAGGCGCGCGCCTGCGGGGCCGATTGCATCCTGATTATTCTCGCGATGGTGGACGACTCAACGGCCGGCGACCTGCTCACCACAG
>DASXGS010000295.1:0-4546 GCA_036488975.1 Rhizomicrobium sp.
CGGTGCTCCGGCGCGAGGTGCGCGACCGGATCGCCGGAGGTCTGAAACACGTAGTAGTCGAAAACGGTGCGCCATGCGGCCCGTTGATTCTCCGGTAGATCGCGCAACGCCAGCAGCGCGTGCAGCAGGCAATCGTATGGCGAGGCGAGCGGCGGCCGCGCATCGTTCCACCAGTAATTCACCAGCACATTGAAGCGCTCCAGCGAGCGCACATGGTGCCACCACATATAGGGGATGAAGATCGCGTCACCGGGGCCGAGCTCCGCGCTCTGACCGGTGGCCACGGCCTCGGCAAAGCGCGGATAGCGCTCAAGATCGGGGTCCTCGATATTCACCATGCTGACCGGCGTGCCGGCCGGCGTGGAATCCAGCGGGCCGACATACATGTTCGGAAATTGATCGGGTGGAAACAGCGTAAAGCGGCGCCGCCCCGCGACGACGCAGGCGATATTGTCCGACGTGTCGTAGTGCGCCGCGACCACCAGCGGCGTCCCAATCCAGATGCGCGGCCCGATGGAGGGATGGAGCAGAGGCAGGATGTTGGCGCGCCCGAACGCCGGCATGTGATCGGCAATCGGCGTGGATTGCAGATAGATGGCGCGCGGCTCCGCAGCCATGCTTTCGGCAAGGATGGCATCGAGCGCTGCGCCGATGGTCTGTTTGCGGCGTTCGAAATTGAAGCCGCGCATGTCGTCGCGATAGAAGAAGCGGCCATGCACCGCGGGCTCCGCAACGTAGATGTCGGCGGGGCGCCCGAGATCGAATTTCTTCACATAATCGCAAAGTGCGGGCGGACCTTCCCGGCTTTCCTTTACCGCCGGCCAGCCTTTCACCGCGCCACGGAGCACGGCCGGCTTGCCCAGCGGCAGAATTTCCCGCGCGAATGTTTGCGGGTCGACATCCACCCATTCGGGGATTTTCGCAAACTGCGGAGTCATTTCAGGCGAACGCTTTCACGAGCCGGCGCAAGAGTGGAGTGAAACCCTGGTTCCTTCAACTGCAGCGCCCGGGGAACGGCCTCGCATCTTGCTTTCGCTCCGGGTGAACCGTATGCCATTTGCGATGCCGCGCGCGAGATAGCGCATTGAAGATCAGGCTGCACAAGAACGATTTGCCGGATGGGCTGGATTTGGGTCCATCCGTTGCGATCGACACGGAGACACTGGGCCTCAATCCCAATCGCGACCGCCTGTGTTTGGTGCAGCTGTCGTCCGGCGACAACAACACCTGCCACATGGTGCAGTTCGAACGCGAGACCTACGCCGCGCCCAACCTCAAGCGGTTGCTCGCCGATCCTGGCGTGCTGAAGCTGTTCCATTTCGCCCGTTTCGACCTTGCCACGATGAAGCGATATCTCGGCACGATGGCGGCGCCGATCTATTGCACCCGGACCGCTTCCAAGCTCGTGCGCACCTACACCGACAAGCATGGCCTGAAGGATCTGGTGAAGGAGGTGCTCAGCATCGATCTTTCGAAGGAGCAGCAGAGCTCGGATTGGGGTGCGGCCGAGCTCACCGAGCGCCAGCTCGCGTATGCGGCGAACGATGTCGCCTATCTGCATCGCCTTAAAGAGGCACTCGACACCATGCTGGCGCGGGAGGGCCGCACCGAACTCGCCGAAGCCTGCTTCCGGTTCCTGCCGTGGCGGGCGGAACTCGACCTCGCCGGCTGGCCCGATACCGACATCTTCGCGCACTAGCTGTGCTAGACCGGCTACGGAGTTCCCCGGCTTGAACGAGTGGGGCGATGCGCCCATAATCCGGCCCTCATAAGGATTGCCGAACGGCGCGGGAATTGGCCGCGCGACCCGGCAGCCGCGGCGCCGGGGGCGGAGGTCGGCGGTTCCAGGACAGGTCATTCGATGCGTTTTGCCGACCGCGCCGCTGCGCTCAGCCCCGATTCCGTCCACGATGGCGATCTCACCGCCGCGCGCCGCGTGCTGGACTGCGCCGGCGAGGCTGTCCGCGCTTTGGCTGACAGCCTGGACGGTGATTTCACTCGTGCGGTCGATCTCCTGCTCGACGTCAAGGGAAGGGTAATTGTCAGCGGCATGGGCAAGAGCGGCCACATCGCCCGTAAGATTGCCGCCACGCTTGCGTCAACCGGGACGCCCGCCCATTTCGTCCATCCGGCGGAGGCCAGCCACGGCGACCTCGGCGAACTGGTGCCGGGCGATGCGCTGCTGGTGCTTTCCTGGCGCGGGGAAACGGCCGAACTCTCCGATCTCGTGACTTATGCCAAGCGCTTCCACATTCCAGTCATTGGCATGGCCGCCAATTGTGACTCCTCGCTGATGCAGGCGGCCGATGTGAAGCTGCTACTGCCGCAGTCGCGTGAAGCTTGCCCGATGGGATTGGCGCCGACCACGTCCACCACGCTGATGCTCGTTCTGGGCGATGCGCTGGCGGTGGCGCTGATGGAGCGGCGCGGATTTTCCGCCGATCAGTATCGCGAGCTCCATCCCGGCGGTTCTCTGGGACGCGCGCTGATCCGCGTGTCCGACCTGATGCACAGCGGTGACGAGATTCCACTCGCTCCCGAAAGTGATTCCATGCAGCAGGTGCTGATCGTGATGGCGGCGCGGCGCTTCGGCTGCGTCGGGATCACCGATAAGGGCGGCAGCCTGATCGGCATCGTCACCGACGGCGACCTCGCGCGCCACATGAGCCGGGATCTGCTTGATAAGACCGCGGGCGAGGTGATGACGCGCAATCCGAAAATCGCCGCGCCCGGCCAGCTCGCCGCCGAGGCGCTCGCCTTCATGAACGACAACAAGATCACCCGGCTCTTCGTGCTCGATCCCAAAGACCACGCGAAGAAACCGCTCGGCATCCTCCACATTCACGATTGTCTGCGCGCGGGGCTTCAATAATGGCCCAGCAGTCAGCCGACCTTTCGCGCCCGGTGCGCAAGGCGCAATCGCGTCACGCCGCCCGTCATGTAGATTGGACGGCGGAAGTGCGCACGACCATGAACGATGCGCGGCGCTATACGCGGTTTGTCAGCATCATGAAGCGCGTGCTGCTGGTGGCGGCCGCGGCTTTGGTGTTGGCGGTGCTCGCCTACACGCTCCAGCCGCGCGATGCGAGCCACTATCAGATGACCTTCGAGCGCATGGGGCGCATCGCCAACGACCTCACCATGGTGAAGCCGCGGCTCACCGGCACGGATAGCGATGGCAGTCCGTTTGTGGTGACGGCCGATACGGCGGTACAGGACCGGCACAATATCCACCGCGCACAGCTATCAAACGTGCAGGCCGATCTCACGGCCAAGGATGGCGCGTGGTACAACGTGAATGCGCCGAACGGCTATCTCGATTCCGATGGCCAGAAGCTGTGGCTCCGGGGAAAGATCGCCATGTACTCCGATACCGGCTACGAGTTGCACACCGACGCGGCGTTCGTGGATCTCGCGCCGAGCTGCGATCCGAAAACAGGGAAGCCTTTGTCGGGCAGGCCTGCCAAAAAGGGGAAAGCACCGGCACGGTGCGCGCGTACGACCATTAGCGGGAATCGCGAGGTAAAGGGGCAGGGGCCGCTCGGAACCGTGCGCGCCGACCGTTTCCATCTGGAAAAGGCCACCAAGCATATCTATCTCGACGGCCATGTGCGGATGGTGCTCTATCCGTCGCACAATAACGCCAAACCCGCGCCGCAGAAGTCAAAGAAGGCATGAAGATCGCGCTGACATTCGTTGTGGCTGTAGCGCTCGGTGCAAGTGCTGCCCTGGCGCAGCCGCAAACAACCGCGCCGGCAGCAGCTTCGGCGCAGCCGGCCGCCAAGAAAGCGCCGCCGAAGAAACAGCAACAGCAAGGTGGCGGCGCCGACAATCTCGGCCTCGGTAGTCACAACAGCAATGCACCGATCAATGTTTCTGCCGACAATTTCGAGGGCGACCTCGCGACGAAGGTCGGCACCTACATTGGCAATGTGATTGTCATTCAGGGGGACATGCGCCTCCGTGCCGAACGCGTGAAAGTGAATGTCGCGCAAGGCAAACCCACGCGCATCGAAGCTGCCGGCAAAGTGGTAGTGAATGCGCCGAACGGCACTGCCACGGGCGACAACGGCGTGTACGAGTTGGGTCCGCGTACCGTCACCATGACGGGCAATGTGGTGCTCACGAAGGAAAAGGACGTGATGCGCGGCACCAGGCTGGTGATGGATATGAACACGCACCTTGCGCACTTCACCGGGCAGGGCATGCCCGGCAATCGTGTGCAGAGTCTCTTCGTCCCGAACCAGCAGCCGCAAAGCGGCGCGCAGAAAAACGGCAAGGGCCAGAAGCAGGGTAAGACCGGCGAAAAGCCGGCCCGCGTACAGCAGACTATCGATCCTTCGGGCAATGGCGAGCAGGTCTCCCAGTCCGGAAAATAGCCTTCACGCTTCCTTAAAGAGGGAGTAGGCACAGTTCTTGCCATGGACAGCACCGCCGCCCATTCCGCCACGGAAACTCCGCAAAAACAGCGGCCGCGCGTCGTCGAGGGCCAGCAGGGGCTGACCGTCACCAAGATTGGCAAGAGCTTCCGCAAGCGCCCGGTGGT
>DASXGS010000315.1:0-1766 GCA_036488975.1 Rhizomicrobium sp.
TGGTGCTGCTGCCGCCGCTCCTGCAGCGAAAGCCGGCGAGAAGAAGTAAGGCGCGCACGCGCGAACGCACATGCCGGACACACCGCTGCTCATCGCCGGGATCGGAAATCCCGGCGTCGACTACGCGCGAAACCGCCACAATGCCGGCTTCATGGCGGTGGATGTCATCCGGGAAAGTTACAAGTTCGGGCCGTGGCGGGCGCGGTTTTCCGGCTTGCTGTCGGAAGGAAAGCTTGGCGGACGCAAGACCTATCTGCTGAAGCCGATGACCTACATGAACGATAGCGGGCAATCCGTCGGACCCGCGGTGCGCTATTTCAAGCTGCCGTTGTCTGCCGTCGTGGTGATGCAGGACGAGATCGACTTGGCGGCAGCGAAAATCCGTGTGAAGACCGGCGGCGGGGACGCCGGACATAACGGCCTCCGCTCGATCACCGCCACCCTGGGACCGGACTATCGCCGTGTGCGCATCGGCGTCGGCCACCCGGGCGAGAAGCATCGCGTGCACGGGCACGTGCTGAACAACTTTTCGAAAGCGGATGAGAAGTGGCTGGTGCCGCTGCTCTCCGCGATTGCGGAATCCGCGCCGTTGCTGGCAAACGATGACGACGTCGGCTTCATGAACAAGGTCGCGGTGCTGGTGAATCCGCCGGAGAAAAACCCGCCGCCCGCCGACGCCGCGAAGAAAGAAAAATAATGGGTTTCAAATGCGGCATTGTCGGACTGCCGAATGTCGGCAAATCCACGTTGTTCAACGCGCTGACGCAGACCGCAGCGGCGCAGGCCGCCAATTATCCCTTCTGCACCATTGAGCCCAATGTCGGTGAGGTGGCGGTCCCCGATCCGCGACTCGACAAGCTCGCGGCCATTGCGAAATCGGCGGAGATCGTGCCCACCCGCATCACTTTTGTGGATATTGCCGGGCTCGTGCGCGGCGCCTCGAAGGGTGAAGGACTTGGCAATCAGTTTCTCGCCAACATCCGAGAAGTGGACGCCATCGCCCATGTGCTGCGCTGCTTCGAAGACGACGACATCACGCATGTGGAAGGGCGCATCGATCCGGTGGGGGATGCCGAAACGGTTGAAACCGAATTGATGATCGCAGATCTCGAAAGCCTCGAGCGCCGGATCGTGCCGCTGGAGAAACGCACCAAGACCGGCGACAAGGAGGCGAAGGAGCAACACGCGCTGATGCTGAAGGCGGTCACGTTGCTGCGCGAAGGCAGGCCGGCGCGGCTGGCGGAGTTGTCGGCGGAAGAAGTCGAGCCGTTCGCGCAACTCGGTCTGCTGACGTCCAAGCCGGTGCTGTATGTGTGCAACGTGGACGAAGCCTCCGCGGCGGACGGCAACCGGTACTCGACCGCGGTCGAGGAGATGGCCAAGCGGCAGGGCGCCGGTTGCGTGGCGATTTCCGCGCGCATCGAAGAGGAAGTCGCGCAGCTGCCGGAAGGCGAACGCGCGGAATTCCTGGAGCATCTCGGATTGGATGAGCCCGGGCTGAACCGCCTCATCCGCGCGGGGTATCATTTACTGGGCCTCATCACGTTCTTCACCGCAGGCCCGAAGGAAGCGCGCGCCTGGACGGTGACGAAAGGCTCGCGCGCGCCGCAGGCGGCCGGCGTTATCCACACGGATTTCGAGAAGGGATTCATCCGGGCCGAAACCATCGCGTACGACGATTACGCGGCGCTGAACGGCGAGGCCGGCGCCCGCGATGCCGGCAAGCTGCGCCTCGAAGGCAAGGAGTACGTGGTGCAGGACGGCGA
>DASXGS010000353.1:0-7816 GCA_036488975.1 Rhizomicrobium sp.
GCCTTTCCGGCGGCTTCTTCTGCACGCGCGAAATTCCGCTCAACACCGGCGTCGATTTCATTGGCGCAGCGATCCGGGTCGCGCTCGGCGAACCCGTTGTGCCGGAAGAGCTGGAGCCGAAGAAGCAGACACCCGTAATCCAGCGCTATGCGTTTCCCAATCCCGGCAAGGTGGTTCGCGTCAGCGGCGCCGAGGATGCGCGAACAATTGCCGGCGTCGAAGAGGTGGTCGTCACTGCGAAACCGGGCGATGTGATTCCGCCGGCCGGCGACAAGCGGCCGTCCGCCGCCATGGTGCTCGCCACCGGCGCTTCCCGCGACGCGGCCCTGGCGGCGGCCAACGATGCGCTGTCGCACATTCGGATCGAAACCGCATGAACGCGCCGTTCCGCGAGCCCACGCTCATTGCCGACAGCGGTGTGCTCAACCTGTTCGCCGTCTTTCACCTGAATCTGGCATTCTCCTCCATCGAGGACGAGCAACGCGCTGACGTGATCCGCCGCTGCTATTGGCCACTGCTGAATCTGGCCGCTGTGCATGGCCCGGTGGGAATAGAACTCACGGGATTTACACTGGAGGAAATCGCGCGGCTCGATCCGGAATGGATCGGTCGCGCGCGTGCGCTGCTGGCGAGCGGGCGTATCGAGCTGATCGGGTCGGGTTACGCACAAATCATCGGACCGCTGGTGCCGGCGCGTGTGACCGAAAAGAATCTGCAAATCGGGAATGACATCTACGAACGCTGGCTGGGCGAACGGCCCGCGCTCGCGCTCGTCAATGAGCAGGCATATTCCGCCGGACTCGTCGGGCTCTACCTCGATGCCGGGTATCGCGCGCTGCTGATGGATTGGGACAATTGCGCGGCGCTTCATCCGGAATGGCCCGCCGAAACGCGCTATCGGCCGCAAGCCGCACTTGGTGCGGACGGCCGCAGCATCGGCCTTCTGTGGACCAACACCGTTGCCTTCCAGAAGCTGCAACGCGTCGCGCACGGCGACATCTCGACGGACGATTACGTCAGCTATGTGCGCGCACAGATTGGCAGCCGCGAGCGCACGTTCTGTCTCTACGCCAGCGATGCGGAAGTGTTCGATTTCCGTCCCGGCCGCTACCGCACGGAAGAATCGCTGGATGGCGGAGAATGGGCGCGCATCGCCGATGCGTTTGTGGTGATTGCTGCCGGGCCGAATTGCCGGCTCGTGCGGCCTACTGATACCTTCGCCGGATGTGCGGATACGAAACCGCTCCAGCTGGAATCTGCCGAATGTCCGGTGCCGGTGAAGAAGCAGCGCAAATACAACCTCTCGCGCTGGGCTGTGACGGGCCGCGACGACATCGCCATCAACGCAGCCTGCGAGCGCATCTATCGCGGGCTCCTTCGCAACAATGGCGACGATGCCGCCTGGAAAGAGCTTTGCTGCCTCTGGTCGAGCGACTTCAGGACCCACATCACCGACAAACGCTGGGCCGCATATTGCGAACGGTTACGTGCGGCCGAAAATCGTTGGGCAGCGCGCTCTCTTCTTTCCTCCCCCGTTTACGGGGGAGGTGTCGCGCGCAGCGCGACGGAGGGGGGGCGCTACATCGAAATTCAAACGCCCACGGTGAACGCGGTGCTCGATCGGCGGCGAGGACTTGCAATCGGATGGCTGCAGTTTGCAGGACACGCAAAGCCGGTTGTGGGCGGGCTGCCGCACGGGCACTTCGACGACATCGCGCTACAGGCCGACTGGTACACAGGCGACTGCGTGTTCGAAGCGCCCGGCGAGCCGAAGGTCACAGATCTCGAGTGGTGCACGCCGACAATCTCAAACATGGAAAACGGCGACGTTGTCGTTACTGCGAAGATCGAAACGCCGAACGGGTCCATCGAAAAGATACTGCTCCTTCACGCCGCCGAGCCGCGGGTGGATTTCGACCTTGTGTTTCACTGGGCGAACTGGGGCCGCGGCAGTCTGAGGCTTGGGCACTTCACCCTGCTGCCGGATGCGTTCGATCCCGCGACCCTTTCGTTAACGACCCACAATGGCGGCAAGGATTCCGAAACCTTTTCGCTTAACGGTCGCAACGTGGATCACGGCACGCCGGTGTCGTTCCTGGTGTCCTGCTCCTACGGGTTCGGCATGACGGAAGGCTGGGCGGAAATCGGCGACGCCGACACCCGGCTCCGCATCACCGTGGACCGCCAAATGGCGCCGCTTCTGGGCCTTCTCACCCACAAACGGGTCGGCGGCGGCCTTTTCTGCCAGCTGATGCTCTCCGCCCTCGAGCTGGACGAAACGCGCAAGCCTTGCGCCTACCGCGATGGGCCCCGTCGCTTCCGCTTCGGTATCGAAGCTGTGCCGCCGGTAGTCCAAAATTAACGACGTTCTGCAACGCTTCCGGCGAGCTTGAAGGGGCATTCCATGGCGCAACAGGCGGCCAAAATTTACCCGATTGAGGTGGACGAAACGCTGGCTGTGCCCGCGCCGGTCATCCGCGATTTCACCCAGCCATGGCTCGATCTGAACGACAGGGCCGTGCTCGTCACCGGCGGCACCGGCTCGTTCGGCAAGCACTTCGTGAAGACGGTCATCGAGCATTACCATCCGCGCCGCCTCGTCATCTTCAGCCGCGACGAACTCAAGCAATATGAGATGCAGCAGCTGTTCCCGATGGAGCAGCATCCGTTCATGCGTTATTTCATCGGCGATGTGCGCGACCGCGACCGGCTGGAGCTCGCGATGCGCGACATCGACTACGTTGTGCATGCCGCCGCGCTGAAGCAGGTTCCCACCGCCGAATACAACCCGTTCGAATGCATCCGCACCAACGTGTTCGGCGCGGAGAATGTGGTGTCGGCGGCGCTGCGCCGGAACATCCGCAAAGTGATCGCGCTCTCCACCGACAAGGCGGCCAACCCGGTCAACCTTTACGGCGCATCGAAGCTGGCCTCGGACAAGATATTCGTGGCGGCAAACAACCTGGCGGGTGCGGACGGCACGCGGTTTGCGGTGGTGCGCTACGGCAATGTGTTCGGCTCGCGCGGCAGCGTTGTGCCATTCTTCAAGAGCCTGGTGGATAAGGGCGCCGACGCGGTGCCGATCACCGATGCGCGGATGACGCGCTTCTGGATCACGCTCACCCAGGGCGTGAACTTCGTGCTCTCCAGCATGGAGATGAGTCGCGGCGGCGAGATCTTCGTACCGAAAATTCCCTCCACCACCATCCTGGAACTGGCGTCGCTGATGGCGCCTCGGCTGAACCAGAAGATCGTCGGCATTCGCCCCGGCGAAAAGCTGCACGAAACCATGATCCCGGCCGACGATTCGCGCTGGACGGTGGAAATCGAAGATCGCTACGTCATTCTCGCCAGTTTTGCCGCCGCGGCGCGCGAGGCATATCTCCATCGCGGCGCCAAACCGGTGGCGGAAGGCTTCGCCTATTCCAGCGACAGCAATCCTGAGCGGATGGATGCGCGCGGGCTTCAGATGCTGCTCGCCCAGGCCTACGCATGAGCAGCGCGGCCCAGCGCAAACTTGCGCACAGCCCGATCAACGCCTTCCTCCCCTATGGCCGTCAGCTCATCGAGGACGACGACATCGCCGCCGTCACGGACGCGCTGCGCGGCGATCTCCTCACCACCGGCCCCTATGTCGCGCGTTTCGAAACGGCGCTGGCGAAAACGGTCGGCGCGCAGCACGCAGTGGTCTGCGCCAACGGCACGGCGGCGCTGCACATGACGGCGCGCGCCCTGAACCTCGGGCCCGGCACAAAGATCATCGTGCCGTCCATCACCTTTCTCGCTACCGCCAGTGCGCCGCACCTGAATGGCGCTGAGATCGTGTTCGCGGACGTCGATGCGCGCACCGGCCTGATGGGGCCGGAGCATCTCGAAGCGGCGCTGTTGCGCGCCGGCCATGCCGATGCAGTGTTCAATGTGCATCTCAACGGCCAATGCGGCGCCATTGACGACATCGCAGAGATCGCGCGGGCGCATGGCGCGAAAATCATTGACGACGCGTGCCACACCCTGGGTGCGGCCTATGTGGCCAAGGACGGTACGGTCAGCAACATAGGCGCGAACCGCTTCTGCGATCTCAGCGTGTTTTCATTCCATCCGGTAAAAGCGATCGCGATGGGCGAGGGCGGCGCCGTTACTACCAATGATCCGGATCTGTCGAAACGGCTCGTCCGCGCCCGCAACCACGGGATGACGCGCGACGCCGCGGAGTTCACCAATGCCGAAGACGCATTGGATGCGAACGGCGAAGCGAACCCTTGGTACTACGAACTCACCGAACCCGAATTCAACTGGCGCGCAAACGACATCCAGTGCGCCCTTGGTCTTTCGCAGCTGAAGAAACTCGGCCGCTTCGTCGCGCGGCGCCGCGCCATTGCCGCCGCCTACGATCTGCTGCTGCGCCCGCTTGCGCCGATGGTACGGCCGGTCGCCCGCACCCGCAGCTGCCTGCCGGCGTGGCACCTCTATGTGGTGCAGATCGATTTCGCGGCGGCGGAGATTTCACGCGCGCAGCTGATGCGGGCGCTCGCCGTCGACGGCATCGGAACCCAAGTGCACTACTTCCCGGTGCATCGCCAGCCCTATTATGCAAAGCGCTATGGCGCACTGTCGTTGCCGGGTTCTGACGCGTACCATGCGCAGTCACTCAGCCTGCCGCTGTTCGCCTCGATGACCGAAGACGATGCAGAGCGTGTCGTCACCGCACTCGCCCGGCGTCTGGGATTGTAGAGAAAGCTCAGACTTTTTTGTCGAGCAGCTGGATGCGGTTTTCCTGCAGGAATTTCCGCAGCTCCGCCAGTTCCTCGCCGCGCCATTCCTGAATCACGGCGCCGCTCAGCACGTTGATCAGGCGGTACACAATGGTGCCGGTCTCGCGATCCTCCTGGATTTCCAGCCGCACGCGGACCAGCGCATCGTCTTGCGGGAATTCTGCGGAAATCGCCTCGGCTCGCGAAACCACATCCGTTGTGATGGAAGGTGAGCGCAGGCGGAAGGCTGCCGATACGCGTCTTACCGTTCGTCCGCTGCCCGCGTCTGAAACGATATCGACCATGGCGAAAGCCTCCGCCTGCCGCTCCCCCACCCTTGATGAACACCCACTGCCGGCCGCAACCCATACGCGGGCCGGCGAAGCTCAAGCGCCCTGGGGAAAGCTGCGGCGAGGCGGCTTCTAACGTCCGCCCCGCCGCGAGGTGCTTACCGGAAGAGCGAGAGCACGATGGACGGCGCGCTGTTCGCGATCGACAGTGCCTGCACGCCAAGCTGCTGCTTGACCTGCAAGGACTGCAACATGGCGCTTTCTTTCGCCATGTTCGCATCGACCAGGTTGCCGATCCCCGTCGTCAGCGTGTCCGACAGCTTCTGCACGAAGTCGGCCTGGATCGAGAACTTCTTCGCACCGCTCGACAGGCGCGCCAGTGAAGCGCCCACGTTGGTCAGCGAAGTTTCGATCGTGGAGATCATCGTCGAGGCTTTGGTCTGCGTGGAGATCGAGCCCGTCTTGCTGACGGTCACGACGGAACCGGAGAGGCTCATGTCCTCGCCGCCGACGGTGATTCGCTTGCTGCCGTCGGTTGAGGCGAGCGCAGTGATGCCGGCGGTCTGCGAACCGTCGACCAGGTTGAAGTTGTTGAACTGCGCATTCGACACCACGGATGCGATCTGATCGCGAAGGGCCGTGAAGTCTTCGTTCATCGCCTGGCGGCTCGCCGTATCGAGCGACTGATCGGAGGCAGCCAGAGCCTTCTGCTTCATTTCGATCAGCAGATCCGAAATGGACTGCCCGGCGGCCAACGCGACATCGACCGAAGAGGTCGCGCGATTGAGGCTGTCGGTGACCGCGGTATAACCGGCCACATCGCCGCGCATGTTCTGAGCGATGGCGAAGGTGGCGCCATCGTCCTTCGCGGACGCGACTTTCAAGCCGGTGTTGATGGCGTTCTGCGTGGCGCTGAGTTGCGCTTGTGTCTGGTTGAGGTACTGCAGGGCGACCATGGCGCCTGCATTGGTGTTGACGCTAAGCATAGCTATCCTCCGTTCTGGCTCGTGCAACGAGCGTTTTGCTCACGGGGCGTTTTGCCCCACGAGGCTTCTGGCAACGGCCATGCCGCGACGCAGCAAGGATTCGTTAGCGATAGCTTTTCGGCATTTGCAGCAAATTTGACCGGGGCAATCTGGCCGGGTGGCGTGATGCGCCCGGCAGAATCTGCCTTGGTTGCGGAAGTTTTTGCCGGGTTCAGGGCAAATCTTGCCGCACTACGTATGATTTCTGATTGACCCTCCTTCGCCCTCTGCGGGAAGATTTCGCGATCTCCGGGGCTGACCATGAAACTCTCTCAATTTTGCCGCTGCTTCGCGGCGGCGCTTGTCTTTGGGTTTTGGGTGTTGGCCACATCGGCGGTCACGCCGGCGGCTGCGCAAGCCACTGCGCAATCCACTGAACGTTTGGAAGGAACGCTCACCGTCGTGTGGGGCGATCCGGGTCCGGGTGCCACCGGGGGCGGAATCCGCTTTACGCTGACACTGCCCGATGGGACCGCGTATCCGCTCCGGGTCGGCGCCGCGCAGCGCAGCATCGCGATCCGCAATTACGGCAAACCCGTGGTGGTGCAGGGACAGAGGATCGCCGATGCGCGCGGCCGGCGCACCATAGCCGTCACGCGCGTTATGCCCGGCGTGCAAGGCCTCTCGCCGGCCCTTGCTCCAGCGATCGGTCTCAAGCGCACGCTGTTCATCCTGCTGCGTTACAGCGGCGATACGCAGCAGCCGCATATTCCCCAGTTCTATTCCGACCTCACCAACCCCACTGTGCCGGTAACGGGTTCAGGTATTCCCGCCACGATCAACGGCTTTTTCAACGCGACTTCCTGGGGCCAGCTGCAGTGGCAGGCCGATGTCGCAGGCCTCGAAGGGCTGAATCCGAAGACCTGGCTGACGCTGCCATTCGCAAGGAGCCACTATCTAGCCTGTCCCAGCAGCGTCGGCCCCCCTGTCTACTGCATTGCCGCGGACGGGATGGCCGAAGCGGTGCGGCACGGGGTCGATGTATCGGCTTACGATTCAATCAACTTCGTCCTTAACAATGATATCGACTGCTGCTCGTGGGGCGGATCGTTCCTCTACAACAACAAGGTCTATCACGGCACCTGGGAAGCGCCATGGGGACAGGATGCGTCCTACTACGCGCACGAGCTTGGCCACGCGCTGGGGCTGCCGCATTCCGGCTGGGTGTATTATTCCTACGACAGCCCGTGGGATGTGATGAGCATGCATTCGGCCGTGGGGCAGACCGAGTGCGGGCGGTATCTCTCCGCCAACAATGGGGGTAAGCCGACCACGCTCTACTGCTACGCGCCAGGGGATGGGTACATCGCCCCGCATAAGGATTACCTCGGCTGGATTTCGGCCGCCCACCAGGTGGTGATGAGCGCGCCAGGCACGCAGACTATTACGCTCAGCGCGAATGCATGGTCGCTCGGCCGCACAATCAAACTCGTCAAGATCTGTCTCGCGGGACAGGACTGCACGGGCGCAAAGGCGCGCTACATCACAGTGGAAGCCCGCATCCACAAGAAGGCCTATGAGAAGGGAGAGCCCGGAGACGGCGTTCTCATCCAGGGGTTCCAGGCAGACCGGGCGGCCATCGGCGGAGGATGCTTCTTCAACAACCAGAGCGGCTGGGTAGTACCCATCGATGCCACGCCCGGCGACTACGACAGCAGCAAATGCAGCGGCGGCGCCCGCCGCTGGCCGGCCTATGGATTGGGCAACGCGCTCTACAAGGTTGGCCAGACCTATTCCAACCGCACCTATC
>DASXGS010000404.1:0-1774 GCA_036488975.1 Rhizomicrobium sp.
CCCTGATCGAATTCGTTAGTGTGGCAATCAGGAAGTCGCGGCTCACGGTAGAACGCACTGGCACGCTTGTAAGGGGCTGGCTGGCGAGCTTCACCCTCCTTACGCCGGGAGCCACCCTAGTAGAGGACACACTCGATTTGCTTGCGAGATATAACCTGAGTGCCTGGGACGCCCGCCTGTTAGCCGTGTGCGGCAGGCATAGTTGCAAGACCCTTCTCAGCGAAGATCTGCAAGATGGTGCCAACTATAACGGAGTCCGCGTAATCAATCCGTTTCTCGACAAGAACATGCGGCTTCTCAGCGAAGTACTGGTTTCATGACCGCTCGCTTCCCTGCCACGCGGATGCGCCGGTTGCGGCGGCACGAATGGACGCGCCGGTTGGTGGCGGAATCCACCCTCTCGGCGGCGGATCTCATCTGGCCGCTGTTCGTGATCGAGGGTGACAAGAAACGCGAACCCGTTTGCTCCATGCCCGGCGTCGATCGCTTGTCCATCGACCACGCGGTTGCCGCGGCGGAAGAGGCAGCGAAACTCGGCATTCCCGTAATTGCACTGTTTCCGTGGACCGATCCGTCGCTGAAAACATCCGATGGACACGAAGCCACGAACGAGAACAATCTCATCTGCCGTGCGGTGCGCACGATCAAACGCGCGGTGCCGGAGATCGGCGTGCTATGCGATGTGGCGCTCGATCCTTACACCAGCCACGGTCACGATGGCGTGCTCGTGGATGACTATGTTGCCAATGACGAGACCATCGAGATTCTGGTTCGGCAGGCGCTCGTTCAAGCCGGGGCCGGCTGCGATATCATCGCGCCGTCGGACATGATGGACGGGCGCATCGGCGCCATTCGGCAAGCCCTGGAACTGAATGGTTTCAAAAACACGCTGATCATGGCCTACGCGGCGAAGTATGCCTCCGCATTTTATGGGCCGTTCCGCGATGCCGTTGGATCCGCGAAAGCGCTGACCGGCGACAAGCGCACCTATCAGATGGACCCGGCAAACAGCGACGAAGCGATGCGCGAAGTGGCGCTCGACATCGCGGAGGGGGCCGACATGGTGATGGTAAAACCGGGCATGCCATATCTCGATATTCTGCGGCGGGTGAACGATACCTTCCATGTGCCGACATTCGGCTATCAGGTCTCCGGCGAATACGCGATGTTGATGGCTGCGGCCGAACGCGGCTGGTTGGAACGCGACCAGGTCATTCTGGAAAGCCTCGTCGCCTTCAAGCGCGCCGGCGCCTCCGGCATCCTCACCTATTTCGCCTGCGACGCCGCCCGTTTGCTGAACTTGTAGATCGCCGCTGCGGCGCCGCCCTCACTCCATCACCGCTTCTGCGGCTTGCGGAACAGCACCCAACGCCGGCGGTTTCTTCATCAGGAAGATCACCAGCAATGCCGGCAGGCTGATAAAGAACATGAACAGGAAGTCGTGGGCGTAGGCGATCACCTGGGCATTGTACTCCACCACCCCGTTCAGCTGCTGCAGTCCGAACGGCAGCTGCGGATTCCACATCATGCTGGGCGCGTTGACTGACAGTGCGCGATTGAACGGCGTGACATGCTCGGCAAGCCGTTCATGCGCAATCTGGATTGTGTTGGCCAGCACCGTTGTGGTGATCGAGACACCGACGGCCATCCCTACATTGCGGATCAGGTTGATGAACGCTGAGCCATCGGTGCGGTAGACCGGCGGCAGCGTTGCAAACGCCACGAGGTTCATCGGCACGAACACGAAGCCCATGCCAATGCCCTGGATAAAGGT
>DASXGS010000438.1:0-2110 GCA_036488975.1 Rhizomicrobium sp.
GCAGCCTGCCTTCGGAACTTAGGCTGGAACCCGTCCGTTGACGAAAGACCTCGGAGCGGAGACAGCGATGGCGCAGACGGTCGGCGATTTCATCTTTTCCCGGATGCGCGAATGGGGCGTGAAGCGCGTGTTCGGGTACCCCGGCGATGGCATCAACGGCATCGTTTCGGCACTGGGCCGGCTGAAGGGCGAAGTCGAATTCATCCAGGTGCGGCATGAAGAAGAAGCCGCTTTCATGGCCTGCGCGCATGCGAAATTCTGCGGCGAGGTTGGCGTGTGCATGGCCACCTCGGGCCCCGGCGCCATCCACCTGCTGAACGGGCTGTACGACGCCAAGATGGATCACCAGCCGGTGGTGGCGATCGTCGGGCAGCAGGCGCGCACCGCGATCGGTGGCCAGTACCAGCAGGAGATCGACCTCGTGTCGCTCTTCAAGGATGTGGCGAGCGAATACGTGCAGATGGCCAGTGCGCCGGCGCAGGTTCGCCACCTGATCGACCGCGCCTTCCGCATCGCCAAGGGCGAGCGCACCGTCACCGCGCTGGTCATCCCCAATGACGTGCAGGAGATGGATTACGAAGATCCGCCGCATCAACATGGCACCGTTCACACGGGCTTCGACTTTCGCATCCCGCGCACGGTGCCGACGGAAGACGACCTGAAACGCGCCGCCGATGTGCTGAATGCGGGCGAGAAGGTGGCGATTCTGATCGGCGCAGGTGCGCTGCACGCCGAAGAAGAAGTCGAGATGGTGGCCAATGCGCTGCGCGCGGGCGTGGCGAAGGCCTTGCTGGGCCGCGCGGCACTTCCGGATGATCTGCCGTATGTCACGGGCGCGATCGGGCTGCTGGGGACGCGGCCTTCCTGGGAGTTGATGCGGGATTGCGACACGCTGCTGATGATCGGTTCGGGCTTTCCGTATTCCGAATTCCTGCCGAAGGAGGGCAACGCGCGCGGCGTGCAGATCGATATCGATCCCAAGATGCTGTCGCTACGCTATCCCATGGAAGTGAGCCTGGTCGGCGATGCGAAGGAAACCTTGCGCGCGCTGCTGCCGCTGCTGAAGAAGCGCAGCAACGGCGCCTGGCGCGACACGGTCGAGAAGAATGTCCGTGAGTGGTGGGAGCTGCAGGATGAGCGCGCGCACCTCGAAGCCGAGCCTATCAACCCGGAACTGATTGCGTGGGAGTTGTCCAGGCGACTGCCAGACGACGCGATCCTGACCGCCGATTCCGGAACCTCGGCGGCGTGGTTCGCGCGCGCGCTAAAACTGCGGCGCGGCATGATGGCGTCCATTTCCGGCGGGCTGGCAACCATGGGCTGCGCGGTACCCTACCTTACCGCGGCGAAGTTCTGTCATCCGGATCGTGTGGGCATCGGCCTGGTGGGCGACGGTGCGATGCAGATGCTCGGCATCAATGGACTCATCACGATTGCGAAATACTGGAAGCAGTGGTCCGACCCCCGCCTGATCCTTGCGGTGTTCAACAACCGCGACCTCAACATGGTGACGTGGGAATTGCGGGCGCTTGGCGGCACGCCGAAGGTGGAGGCAACGCAGGACTTGCCGGATTTCAACTACGCACAATATGCGCAGGCGATCGGGCTCTACGGACTGCGTGTCGACAAGCCGGAAGAGGTGGGGCCGGCATGGGACGCCGCACTTGAGGCCGACCGGCCCTGCGTCATCGATTGCGTGGTCGATCCGAAATTTCTCGCGTTACCGCCCCACGTCACTTTTGAGCAGGCGAAGAATTTTTTTGCGGCGATGAAGGCCGGGGATCCTGAGGCTGCCGGCATCCTCCGTGAAACATATCGGCAGATGGCGGTGTGACGCTATTCAATACTTAGCGGAACCTCCGCCGCAAAGCTCGCGTTTGAGGTGTGAGCTAGTGGGGAGTTGTCAAATGTCGTCCAGAATGTGTCTTCTTCTTGGCGGCGCTGCCTTGATGTTCACCGGCGCGGCGGCGACGCCGGCCTGTTCCGACGAATATCAACTCACAAGGCATCTTAACCGCGCCCAGTTGGCGCATCGCGTGACGCCGCATCATCGCCTTATGTGGGTGCGCCGCTGGGTGTGGGATGATTTCTGGGGCGATTATCACATCGT
>DASXGS010000443.1:0-3622 GCA_036488975.1 Rhizomicrobium sp.
TTCTGCGCGGCGAGCGTGTTCACCTTGACGGCGTCCTCGTAACGCCCGACGCGGAAATAGATGTGCGACGGCATATGCACGATGTGCCCGGCTGCAGGCATAAGCGGCTCGAGTTTGTCGGCCGCGGCTTCGGCGCGCTCGGGCGTGGTCGAAGCTTCGACGGCGTGAATGTAGAGGTGCAGCGCGCCCGGATGCATCGGCTCGCGTTTCAGAATGCTTTCGAGCGTCGAGACGATCTCTGCTCCGTGACCTTTCGGCGTGATTGCATCCGGCTGCCAATAATCCCAGGGCTGGGTGTCCATCATGGCTTCGGCGTAGAAGGTGCCGGCATCGAGATCGTTGGGATACTGCGCCCAAATCTTTCCCATCGCCGCTGCATATGATTCGTCCAGCGCGTGCCGGTCAGCTTTCGGATCCGCTGAATAACGCGCGGCCGCAGCTTCGATCCAGGCAACTTCCTCTGGCGACGCGTGCGGCTCGAGCGCCCGCGCCATCTGTATCGCGGCGAGAGCCGGCGCGATCGCATCCGGCTGCATCGGAAGATTGATGTTCGGGCCGAGGGCGGTCGCCACGCCCCACCAGCACATCGCGCAATTGGGATCGAGCCGGGCCGCCTCGCGGAAGGAGCGGATGGCCTCGGCGTGGTTGAAGGCGAACAGCAGCCGCACGCCTTGGTCGAAGAAGGCCTGCGTCTGCGGGTTCGTCGTGGTGATCGGGTGATGATGATCGCTGTAACCGGTCAGCACCGGAGCGCCGGCCTTACCGGCTTCCGGATAGAGCGCCGGCATAGGCGGCAGCGTCATCTTCATGTTCATCGCGCCCATGTCGGACGGAGTACCGGCTGGCATTGGCATGCCTGGCGGTGTTTTGTCGTCTGCGCCATAGGCAAATGAGATGAGCGCGGACGCGGCCAACAGGCCGGCGGCAAGTTTCAGCGATTTCATGAAAGGCCCTCCCCGAACGGCCACAGCATGCGGCGGTTCGCGCATCTGCTCAAGAGCCAGCCGGATGGACCGTTGGGACCCTAGCCGGTATCAGGCAGCCATGGTTGCCATCGCCGCCAGCCAGCCCGTCACGTTTGGACGCTTGCGCCGCGCGGTCGGATTTTGGCTGATCGTCATCGCGCTGATGATCGCCGCCATGGTGGTGATTGGCGGGCTGACACGGCTCACCGGCTCGGGCCTCTCCATCACCGAGTGGGATCCGATTGTGGGCGCGATCCCGCCGCTCTCGAGCGCGGATTGGCTCGACGCGTTCCGCAAATACCAGCGCATCCCGCAATACATCCGCGAGCACCAGGGCATGACACTGGCGGACTTCCAGTTCATCTACTGGTGGGAATGGACGCACCGTTTGCTCGGCCGGCTGGTTGGAGCGGTGTTCCTGTTGCCGTTCGTTTATTTCGCATGGGTTGGCGCAATTGCGCGGCGCGAAATTCCGCGGATGATCGTGCTGTTCGCGCTGGGCGGGCTGCAGGGCTTCGTCGGCTGGTGGATGGTGGAAAGCGGACTGGAGACCCGCGTCTCCGTTTCGCAATACCGCCTCGCCATTCACCTCGGCGTGGCGCTGCTGCTGTTCGCGGCAATTCTGTGGACGGCACTGGAATACCTGCGCTCCAATTCACCTCCCCTTGAAAAGGGGAGGTCGGCACGCGCCAGCGTGCCGGGTGGGGATCAAGCACCGATGCAAGGGTATGATCCCTCCCCGGATCGCTTCACGATCCGACCCTCCCTTTTCAAGGGAGGGTATTTCGGCGCATTCGCTTTTGTCGCGCTCGTTTATCTGCAAATGCTGCTGGGGGCGCTGGTGGCGGGATTGCACGCCGGGCTGATTTACAACACCTGGCCGTCGATGGCCGGACATTTCCTGCCCGAGCATCCGTTCTTCAATGCGCCATGGTGGATCAACTTCTTCGAGAACCCCGGCCTCGCGCAGTTCGATCACCGCATCGGCGCGTACATCGTCGCGTTTTCCGCGATTGTCGTGTGGTGGTCCGCCATGCACGCGCGAGTGACTGGCGCTGCACGCACCAGCGCCTACGCCATCCTTATGCTCACCTTGGTGCAGGTCGCCCTCGGCATCACCGCGCTGCTGAATCAGGCGCCGGTTCTGTTATCCGCACTGCACCAGCTAACCGCGCTGGCACTCCTGTCCGCCGCGCTGTGGCACGCGTTCGAGGTTCATCGACTGCGGTCATTCGGACCGGCAAGAATGATGCCGACTTTGAGATAGCAGCATCGCGATTGTTCAACGAGATGCGTGACGTGAAGAAGTGTAGCTGGCTTAACCTTCGCGTCACCGAAAATATCGATGTCTTTTCGTGGCCCGCTTCCGCGGTACCGGTGCAGTTCTGCGAGCAACGCTCGATCAGATCGCAGCGGCAGAGCATCGAGCTGCGTTGTGCCGTCGGCTACGATGGTCAGCCTTGCGACGTGCTGCTTGGCGGTTTCGAGCGCTTGCGCCTTCGCGCCAGCGATCAGCAACAAAGAAAACAATACCGCGTAGCGAATCATTACGCCGCCAGGGCCTGATCGAGGTCGGCGATGATGTCGTCGACGGTTTCGAGGCCGATGGAAAGCCGCACCACGTCGTCACCCGCGCCCGCCAGCGCACGCTGCTCGGGCTCGAGCTGGCGGTGCGTGGTGGAAGCCGGGTGGATGATCAGGCTGCGCACATCGCCCACATTGGCAAGATGGCTGAACAGCTTGACCGAATTCACCAGCTTCACGCCGGAATCGTAGCCGCCGCTCAATCCGAAGGTGAACACCGAGCCCGCGCCTCGCGGGCAATAGGTGCGGTGCAGATTGTAGCAGGGATTGTCCTCCAGCCCCGCATAGTTCACCCATGCCACTTTCGGATGCCGCTTCAGCCACGTCGCCACAGCCAGCGCGTTGTCGCAATGGCGCTGCATGCGGAGCGGCAGCGTCTCAATGCCCTGGATCACCAGAAACGCATTCATCGGCGACAATGCCGGCCCAAGATCGCGCAGGCCCAGCACGCGGCAGGCAATCGCGTAAGACAGATCGCCGAACGTCTCCCACAGCTTCATGCCGTGATAGGACGGGCAGGGCTCCGACAGCGACGGGAATTTGCCGCTGCCCCAGTTGAACTTTCCGCTGTCCACGATCACACCGCAGATGGAATTGCCATGGCCGCCGAGAAACTTGGTCGCCGAATGCACCACGATGTCGGCGCCCCATTCGATCGGCCGAATGAGATAGGGCGTGGCGAAGGTGCTGTCGACGATCAGCGGCACGCCGGCGGAATGGGCGATGGCGGCAATCGCTTCGATGTCGGTCACGATGCCGCCAGGATTGGCGATGCTCTCGATGAACACCGCGCGGGTTTTGTCGGACATTGCGGCGCGGAAGGTTTCGGGATCGCGCCCGTCCGCCCATTTCACGTGCCAGTCGAATTTCGCAAAGCCCTGGCTGAACTGGTTGATCGAGCCGCCGTAAAGCTGGCGCGCCGCCACGATCTCCATACCTGGCTGCATCAAGGTGTGGAGCGCGATCAGCTGCGCCGCGTGGCCGGACGCCACCGCCAGCGCGTTGTCGCAATGGCGCTGCATGCGCAACGGCAGAGTCTCGATTCCCTGGATCACCAGAAACGCATTCATCGG
>DASXGS010000046.1:0-4439 GCA_036488975.1 Rhizomicrobium sp.
GTCGGCGCGTATGTCGGCGAGAACACCATGGTGGACACTTGGGCGACGGTCGGCAGCTGCGCGCACGTGGGCGCGAACTGTCACATCTCCGGCGGCGCCGGAATTGGCGGCGTGCTCGAGCCGCTACAGGCCGCACCCACCATCGTCGAGGACAATTGCTTCATCGGCGCGCGCTCGGAAGTGGCCGAGGGTGTCATCGTCGGCGAAGGTAGCGTGCTGTCGATGGGCGTATATATCACCGCCACGACGAAAATCGTCGATCGGCACAGCGGCGAAATCGTCGCCGGCCGGGTGCCGCCCTATTCCGTGGTGGTGTCCGGCAATTTGCCGTCTGGCGAGGGACGCCCGTCGCTTTATTGCGCCGTGATCATCAAGCGCGTCGACGAGCGCACCCGCGCCAAGACGTCCATCAATGAGCTGCTGCGGGACTGACCGCGACGCCGCTCTCTTTGTACAAATACGCGCCGACAACCGTGGCCACGATCAACTCAACCGCGCCGACAACCAGGATGGTGAAGGTCAGCGACATCGGCACAAGACCAATCACGGTATTTGACACATCGGGCACCAGATAGCCGACCGCCCATACCAACAAGGCGGCCCACACGGCCGTCATCGGGCCGGCACCGAACCGCGGCCGCATGGCGGCATAGGCCCAAACCGCCGCAATCCCAACGATCAGCCCAAGAATGTTGAACGTCACGATTTCATTGATCCCGACCATGGTCAGGTTGTGCGAAGCGGCGATGCTGTTCCACTGAGAATTCAGCACAATGCCGTTAAGCACGAACTCGAACGCATCGATGATGATGCCGGCGACAATGCCCCCTACGAGCATGCGGCCGGTGTCGATTTTGCTCATGACGTTTTTTCCCCCTTCGTCTGGAGCAACAGGGGGCTGATACTGCCACCCTATCGGTCCAACCGCCAGTGCGGCACCGGCTTGGTTTGACCGGCGAAATCCTGCCCCCTAAAGC
Source organism: Rhizomicrobium sp. (assembly GCA_036488975.1). GTDB lineage: Bacteria > Pseudomonadota > Alphaproteobacteria > Micropepsales > Micropepsaceae > Rhizomicrobium. The sequence goes on from DASXGS010000046.1 coordinate 978, forward strand.
CATTTCATGGCGACCATCGATCCCGTTGCGCTGGCGCAGGCGCTGATCCAATGCCCTTCGGTGACGCCGGAGGATGCCGGCGCGATTGGTGTGGTGGCATCGGCGGCGGAGCGGCTTGGTTTCACCTGCCACCGACTGCGGTTCGAGACGCCGGGCACCGCGCCCATCGAAAACCTCTACGCGCGAATCGGGACCGAAGGCCTGAACTTCTGCTTTGCCGGGCATACTGACGTGGTTCCCGTTGGCGATGCGAAAGCCTGGCGGTGCGATCCGTTCGCAGCGGAGATTCGAGAGGGTGTGCTTTACGGCCGCGGCGCCGTGGACATGAAATCCGGCATTGCGGCTTTTCTTGCTGCAGCCGAGCGGGTGCTGGCGAAGGGCACCCCGCGCGGCTCGATAAGCCTGCTCATCACCGGCGACGAAGAGGGCCCCAACATCAACGGCACCAGACGCGTGCTGGAATGGCTGCGCGAGCGCGGCGAACGGCTTGACCATTGTCTGGTCGGCGAGCCGACTTCGACGGCGCGCGCCGGCGACACGATCAAGATCGGGCGGCGCGGCAGCATGCGGGTGGAAATCACCGTGCGCGGCGTGCAGGGCCACACGGCTTATCCGCAGCGGGCGATGAATCCGATTCCCATTCTGGCATCTCTGGTGCAGCGGCTTGCGCAGGAGCCGCTCGATTCCGGCACGCCGCATTTCGAGCCTTCCACGCTCGTGTTCACCACATTCGACGTGGGCAATCCGGCGGGCAACGTTTCGCCGGCGCAGGCGTTTGCGGCCTGCAACATCCGGTTCAACGATTGCCACACGCCGGAAAGTCTCATGGGACGCATCGAAACAATGGCGAACGAACTCGCTGCACAAACCGGGACGGAGATCGTCGTGCGCTCGACTGTCGGCGCCGCGCTGTTTGTGCCCGCGCCCGGCCCATTCAACGATTTTCTGGCGCGCGCCATTCACACCGTGACCGCTAGCGCGCCGAAATTCTCCACCAGCGGCGGCACCTCGGATGCCCGCTTCATCAAGGATTACTGCCCGGTCGCCGAAGTGGGATTGCCGGGCGCAACCATGCACAAGGTGGACGAGAGCGTGCCGGTTGCCGAAATTCTCAAGCTCACCGACATCTACGCGGCGATCCTCGAACAGTATTTTCGCCAATCCCCGGCATGAACGATTCGGCCATCGGCATTTTCGATTCCGGCATGGGCGGACTCACCGTCTTGCGCGCGCTTCGGGAGCGTCTGCCGAACGAGCGCTTCGTCTACCTCGGCGACACCGCGCGCCTGCCTTACGGCACCAAGAGTGCGGAAACCGTTTCGCGCTATGCCTTGCAGGCCGCGGGCGCACTGGCAAAACGGCGCATGAAGCTGCTAGTGATCGCCTGCAATACGGCGTCTGCCATGGCGCTCCCTGCGCTGGAAGCCGCGTTCGCATCCATTCCCGTTGTCGGCGTGATCGGGCCGGGTGCCGAGGCCGCGATACGCGCCGCGCCCGAAGGGCCGATTGCCATCATCGCCACCGAGGGCACGGTGAAGGGAGGCGCCTATGCGCGCGCGATCCACGCGCGAGCGCCCGATGCGAAGGTGTTGCAGCAGCCCTGCCCCCTGTTCGTGCCGTTGGCCGAAGAAGGCATGGTCGACGGCGATATTGCGACGGCGGTGGCCCGTCATTATCTGGAACCGCTGCAGAGCGCGTGCCCCAAAGCCCTCGTGCTTGGCTGCACCCATTTCCCTGTGCTGGCCGGCGTCATTCGCGATGCGATCGGACCCGGCGTTCCGTTGGTAGACAGTGCAGAGACCACCGCCGCGGCGGTGGAAGAGCGGCTCAAATCTGCGCAGCTGGAGCACAGCGCTTCGGCAAATGGCGCCGTTCAGTTCCTGGTTACGGACACGCCGGAGCGCTTCCTGCGGGTCGGCCGCGTCTTTCTCGGCAGCGACATCGATCCTGCCGCCGTCGAGCTGATCGATCTTCAGTAACGCTCAGCCGTGGCGCGCGCGGAGCAGCGCGTAGATGGCACGGGCGGCGTTGGCTTCGGCGCCCTTGCGGCGGCCCGGCTTCGGACGATCGACCCATGCCGGGATATCGAAATGCACCCAGGACTTCGCGCGCTCCACAAACCGGTTGAGAAACAGCGCGGCGGTGGTGGCGCCCGCCAGCCCGTAATCGGGGCTGTTGTTCAGGTCGGCGATGGCACTGTTGATCGTGGATTCGTAGCCGCGCCACAGCGGCAGCCGCCACAGTGGATCGTGCACGTCCGTGCCGCAGCGCATGAGATCGGCGGCGAGCTTCTCGTCGTCGGTGAAGAACGGCGGCAGCTCCATTCCGGTGGCGGCGCGCGCCGCGCCGGTGAGCGTCGCCACATCGATCAGCAGCTCCGGGGCCTCCGTGTCCGCTTCCGCGAGTGCATCGGCGAGAATGAGGCGGCCTTCGGCATCGGTGTTGCCGATTTCGACCGTCAGGCCTTTGCGGCTCTTCAGCACGTCGCCGGGGCGGTAGGCCGAGCCGGAAACCGAATTCTCCGCCGCCGGAATCAGCACGCGCAATCGCAGCTTCAGCTTCGCATCCATCACCATGCGCGCGACGGCGAGCACGACAGCGGCGCCGCCCATGTCCTTCTTCATCGTCGCCATGCCTGAGGCATTCTTGAGATCGAGGCCGCCGGAATCGAACACCACGCCCTTGCCCACCAGCGTCACCTTCGGCGCGCTCACATCGCCCCATGTGAAATCGATCAGCCGCGGCGCGCGCACGGAAGCGCGGCCGACCGTGTGAATCAGCGGGTACTTCTTCGCGAGCAGATCGTCGCCGACGATTTGCGAGAATTTCGCGCCATAGCCGCGCGCCAGTTCACGCGCCGCGGCGGCAAGTTCTTCCGGCCCCATGTCATTCGACGGCGTGTTCACCAGATCGCGCGCGAGAAACACGCTCTCGGCGATGCGCGTGACTTCATCGCCATCTGCACCGTCCGGCAACACGAGCCTAGGGATTTGCCGCGACGGCTTCTTGCGGTAGCGATCGAATCTGTAGGTGCCGAACACCCACGCAAGGGCTGCCCGCGCGCCACCCACCTCCGCCGGCACATCGCCCAGCGCATAGGTGCCATGCGGCAGCGACTCGGAGAATGCCGCCAGCGCCAGCGGATCGTGGCCGCCACCCAGACCGAGTACCGCCGCAGCAAGCCCGCCGCTGCCGTTCGGCACCAGCAGCAATTCGTACTCCTTCGCTGCGAAATTGGCGGCGCGCAGCCATTCGGCTTCGCGCTTGCCGCGCGTCGGCAGCCAGCGCTTCAGGTCGCCCGCCTTTATGGCGTGAAGCGGAATGGCGCCTTTTGCGCTTCTCACAAGGCTTGCATGCATGGAAGCACCCTACCGGTGAAGGGAGCGCGAACTTAGGAATGCACGGCGAGACCCGCAACAGGAGCATCCATGGCGCGCTACACGCTGATTGTCGGTACCAAAG
>DASXGS010000101.1:0-3658 GCA_036488975.1 Rhizomicrobium sp.
GATCAGTTTCATGTCTTTCTTTGCTGAAGAACGCGAGCGTTCGGAATGCTCGATTAATCGCCCGTGATTGCTCACGGGCATGCGACCGAGCCGCCGCCCACGTTCCCCTTCCTCGAATCACAATGTCAAAGAGCCCCGCCTCAGGGCGAACTTCCATTCTTCCAGAGACGGGAACCGCCCGCAAGGCCGTCAGGCCATCGGGCGGCGAGGGGCGGTATATAGGGTCCTCGATTTCGGCTGTCAAACAGTAAACGCGCAGAAATTGCGGAATTTTCTGGGCGAGTTACCCGCGGCCCACCCAGCTTGGCCAAGGGTCAGTCAGGTCAAACAAAATAAGCGCTAGCCCAACGCGGGCACGCCGATAAATTTCGCAGCAATCTGCGGGCTACGGACAGGGTCCCGTCGCAGTCCCTGCCGTGGGTGCGGCACCCACCGGCGATGTAGGCGCACAATTGCCGGTCGAATTTGTCGTACTGCCGGTGGCCGTCACGAGCGGGGAGTTGGTCTGATAAGTTGGCTGCGTCGACCGGTACCCTGGCGATGTGGGCGTCGCCGGGGATGACGAATACGACGGTGATACGCCCGACTGGTATGGAGCCGTTGTCGCTGATGGTGTCTTGGGGAAGGTCGTTCCGGTCGTGCCGGCGCCCGTGGCGCTCGTGGTTCCTGCAGGCGAAGTAGCGCTGGTTTGCGCCACCGCTTTGTCTACAGCGGATTGGGCGATGGCCGCCCATATCGGGCTGCCGACCGAAATCGCGATAGCTAACAGCGATGTCTTGAGCGTCATGCGAACCTCCGCGTTCTCTGTCGTCGTCCTAGAAACAACGAGCACGCCGGGCGCGCTGTTCCGATATGAGCTGGCGCGACCTGTCGTGCCAGCTCATATCCTGAAGATCACGGACGATAGATAACGCTGCTTTCCACGGTCGCGCCCGGCATGTCCCATAGATCGTCGCGCGTCAGATCGGTAAACAGCACGCGCTGCTCGGGGTCGTAGCGGAAGCGATCCGGCGGAGCCCAGACGGAAACAGCGCGATTGAGCGCAACCTCGATGCGCAGAGGACGACCATCGGAAGCCGTCTCGACATTGCGCACCTTGCCGATGAATCGACCTGACGGTCCCTCGATCGGAACCCGCGCCAACTGATGCGTGGGGTCAGCAATCAGGTAGAGCCGCCGCAGCTGCGGTGCTTCATATCGATAAACATAGACGCGCGGGTAGTCGGTCCATTCATAGCGCGCAAGATCGTAGCGACGGATATCACGGAGATATTGGCCGCGCGCGGCGCGATACTGCTCGCGCTGCTGCTGGTAGCGCTGCTGCTGTGCCTGGTATTGCTGCTGTTTATCGTCGTACTGCTGTTGCGCCGGATCGGGCTGTTCGGTTTGCACGGACGCCGGTTCGCCATTGAGCGTCGACGGCGGTTGTGTGGTGCCGGAAACCCCCTGCTGGTTCAGCTGTTGCGTCTCGGCAGATTCCGCTGGCGTCGAGACTTGCGGCGTGTGCCCATAGCTCTGCGCGAGGCCCGGCGTGGCGGAAAACGCCGCAGCGAGCGAGACTCCTGCGCCTGCCAAGATGAGCCATCTGACTTTCATGTGTATCTCCCTGTCTGCGGAGCGACACCGTCTCGCAAATCGGAAGAAAAACGCGGCGCTGACTGGGGGAGTTCCGCTTCAAACGAAAAGGCCGGTGAAACCACCGGCCTTTCCAAGCTTCGACGAGTGTCCAGCGCTTATTGTGTGCCGCCTGAGGTGTCGGCAGGGGCTGGGGTAGCTGCCCCGCTGGGCGTTGCTGGTGTTGCCGTGTCGGTGCCGGCGGGCGCCATATCCTGGGGCGGTGCCGTTGCGGCGTTTGTCGGCGCGCTCGCCGATCCGGCGGTGCCGCTGGACGCGCCCGACATCCCGGGGCTGCCGGGCTTCTGATAGGTCGTCGGTGTCGTCGACAGGCTGGGATTTCCCGCCGCACTGGTCCCCGCGGACGTCATGCTCGCTTGCTGCAGCTGCTGCCTGTTCAGGTCAGCCGTCTGCGCCCGTTCCGCCGGTGTCGAGCTGCCGGAGGCCATGTGGTGCGCACGATGATGCGTGCGCGCATAACCTGGCGTCGCGACCGCGCTCGCAAAAGCCAGCACGGCGGCGGTGCTCAAAATGATCGTCTTGCTTCGCATTCCAGATCTCCCTTGAAGGTTCGCGTGAAATTGGCCGGAGGCAATCGAACGCGCCTCGGGTTCACAAATGAAACGGAACGGTCGGCGCCGTGGTTCCTCCCATAGGACGAGAGGCCGACGTCGCCGCCGGCCTCTGCCATGCCATGACGAATCTTGGCCTTAATGGGGCGTGGCGCCTCCCTGCGGGGTGCCGCCCGGGGGCGTACCGGGCGTGGTCCCAGCCGGATTGGTGGTGCCGGTTGTGCCGGGCCCGGTCATGCCTGGGCTGGTTGTGCCCGCGCCGGTGCCCATAGTTCCCGTGCCCATCGAACCCGCAGACGAACTCTTGTGGTGCGTGGTGTGGTGGTGCGTCTTCTTGTGATGCACGACGTGATGATGGGTTGCATGATGGGTGGTGCCAGAACTCATTCCGCCGCCTGCCATGCCACCGCCCGTCGTCCCCATGGATCCACCGGTGGTGTCCATCGAACCGCCGCCGCTACCCGGGCCGCTGGCCGGCGTAGGGTTGGAACCCGCCCCGCTGCCCGGCGGATTGACCGCCGGCGAGGTCGTCTGGTTCTGATCCATCGTGGGCGTGGTTGAGCCCGAGCCGGACGTGCTCGGCTGCATCGGCTGACTCTGACTGTTGGTATTCTGGGCCACCTGGGCCGATCCATCGGTGCCCGCGACTGCCGCGCCGCCCGAGATGGCAAGAAGGGCCGCTCCGCAAAGCGCCAAACCCTTGATGTGCATGTGTAAGTCTCCCTTGTGTTCCTCCGCTCGCCCAAGATTGGGCGGATGCATCCCTGTGGGTTAACGATTAACGCGCGCCTCGCGCGCCGGTTCCTAACAAATGTTAGGTGCCACGCCCCGAACGGCGGGTCGGAAGGTCGCCGGTTCAGCCAGCCGCGATGTATTGCCGAAGGCTGTGTGCCTCATGGACGGTTTCGGCAATTCGCGTCTTGACCACGTCGCCGATCGACACAATGCCGCAAAGCCGGTCGCTTTCGATCACCGGAAGGTGCCGCAAACGTTGGTGTGTCATCGTCTCCATTAGGTCCTCGATATTGTCGGATTCCCGGCAGGTTTCGAGAGTGCTCGTCATGTGCGCCGACACACTGTGAGCCAGCGCACTCACACTCGCCTCCGCAAGCGCGCGCACAATATCGCGCTCCGAAAGGATGCCTGCGAGCGCGCCGTCGCGATCGCGGACGACCAGCGCACCGATGCGCTTGCGCGCAAGCAGGCGCGCGGCTTCCGACAACGTGGCATCCGAGGGAATGGTGACGACTTCCCGCCCCTTGTCGCGCAAGATGTGTCTAACCAGCATCGCAACCTCCAGTCTTCCGACGAGGTGCGCCGCCAAGAAAGCCAGCGCTCCCCTCGCCGGACGCCCAAATGCTGCTCCTTCCGCAGGGGGCTTTGCAATACTGCTTTCGGCCGTTGGAAACATTGTTGCGCAACAGAAACGCGGATTCCCAAGCGCCTCACGCTGTACGGCCGAGAAAATCCTT
>DASXGS010000108.1:0-2151 GCA_036488975.1 Rhizomicrobium sp.
CCGCGCCAAACACAATGTCGCGCACCACTACGACTTGTCGGACAAGCTGTACGAAACGTTCCTTGATGCCGACCGCCAGTACTCCTGCGCCTACTTCCAGCGTGGCGATGAAACGCTCGAGGAGGCGCAACTTGCCAAGAAGCGCCACATTGCAGCCAAGCTGCTACTCGACAAGCCTGGTCTCAAGGTGCTCGACATCGGCTGCGGGTGGGGTGGGTTGGCGCTCGATCTTGCGCGCGACGCGGGCGCCAACGTCCTGGGCGTTACGCTTTCCGAAGAACAGATTGCCGTGGCGCGCGAGCGCAGCGAGAAGGCGCACCTCTCAGAGCGCTGCCGCTTCGAGCTCGTAGATTATCGCGCCCTCAGTGGTACCTATGACCGCATCGTCTCGGTCGGCATGTTCGAGCACGTCGGTGTACCGCACTACCCTGCATTCTTTCGAAAGGTGTCCAATCTTTTGGCCGATGAGGGTGTGATGCTGTTGCACGCCATCGGCCGCGTCGATGGGCCCGGAATCAGCAATCCGTGGATCACGAAATACATTTTCCCCGGTGGTTACACACCGGCGCTAAGCGAGGTGCTGCCGGTCATCGAAAAATCGGGGCTTATTGTCACGGATATTGAGGTCCTGCGACTTCACTATGCCAAGACCCTGAAGCAGTGGCAGCAGCGGTTCCGTGCAAATTGGCAGAAGGTGGCGCAGCTCTACGATGAAAGATTCTGTCGAATGTGGGACTTCTATCTCACGGTGATGGAGATCGCGATGCGCCGTGAGGGCCTTGTGGTCTTCCAGATCCAACTGTGTAAGCAGTTGGATACCCTCCCACTAACCCGCGACTATATGATGGATGCCGAGCGCAGCATGAATTTCGCCGGCGCCGAACCGCGGCCCATGCGCGTGGCTTGACGCCGACAGCGTGCCTCAAATTTTCGCAAGGGGGCGGCCATGCATTCCTGTGGATAGCTGCATCCCGTTAAGCTGTGATCAACTTGCGAATCGGACCACGCCGAGCTTGCCGGAACTGATTCGGGCGGCACACATTCGCCTCCCCACGCCGGGAAGCGTCAGCCGGACAACACAGGCCAGATGGAACAGGAAGTCTACCGTCACGTCCCCTACGACATCGAGATCGAGCAGGCGCTGCTCGGTGCCGTGCTGGTCGACAATGCGGTGCTGGAGCGCGTTTCCTCCGCGCTGAAGCCGGAGCATTTCTACGACCCGCTGCACCAGCGCATCTACGAATTGATGTTTGCACAGTCCGACCGCGGCGGCATGATCATCACGCCGCTCACGTTGAACGCGGCCATGAAGGCCGATCCAGGGCTGATCGAGGTCGGCGGCCATGCCTATCTTGCGGGCCTCGCGGCCGCCGCACCGGCCATGCCGAATGTGCGCGATTACGCGCGCATCCTGCACGATCTCGCTGTGCGCCGTGGCCTCATCCACATCGGCGAAGACATCGTCAATGCGGCCTACGAAGCGCCGCATGAAAGACCGCCGCAGACACAAATCGAGGAAGCCGAGAAGGCGCTGTACCGGCTTTCGGATACGGCGCGATACGGCGAAGGGCCGCTGGATTTTGCGGAATCCCTGCGCCGCACGGTGGAACTCGCCGAGCGGGCGCAGGCGCGCGGCGGTCGCATCTCCGGCGTTGCTACTGGGTTCAGCGATGTCGATTCGCTGCTGGGCGGTCTGCAGCCATCCGATCTCATCATCCTCGCCGGCCGTCCGGGCATGGGCAAAACGTCGCTCGCCACCAACATGGCCTTCCATGCCGCACGCGCCTATGTGCAGGACATGGAAGCCGGCGCCGAGCAATCGCGCGGCGCGCCAGTGTTGTTCTTCTCGCTGGAAATGGCGGCGCAGCAGCTTTCGGCGCGTATTCTTTCCGAGCAGACCGAAATCGAGATGTGGAAGATCCGCAATGGCAAGTTTGCGGAAAGCGAGTGGGAGAAGTTCGTCCTAACCATGCAGGAACTCTCCACGTTGCCCCTGTTCATCGACGACACCGGCGGCATCTCGATCGCGCAGATCGCGGCCCGCGCGCGGCGGCTCAAGCGCGAGAAGAAGATCGGGCTGATCATCATCGATCATATCCAGCTGGTAGCGCCCTCGCGACGCGCCGAGAACCGGGTGCAGGAGATCACCGA
>DASXGS010000125.1:0-1761 GCA_036488975.1 Rhizomicrobium sp.
CTGCGGCTTGCCTTCGCGCAGGCCATGGATCCCGTCGAGCTCGGCACGCAGGTCGTGCAGGCGATCAAGGAGAATAAGCCCTACATCTTCACGCACCGTGAATTCCTCGACGAGGTGAAGGCGATCCATCGTGAGATTGAAGACGCATTTCCGAAAGAGCAGGAAGTGCCGGAAGGCCGCCGCCTGTTCGAAGATGCGCGCTGGCGCGAACAGGACGCTCTGCACAACATGCCCGCCAAGGACGGCTGACCGGGAGCCGATAACGCCAGGGGCAACGATACGCTTCGATTGAACGCTGCGATCACCGTTTCGATGGGGAGGAACAGGGTGCGGCTGTCTTGCGGATATTCGCTGAACTCGGCGCACTTCATATAGAGGCGTTTTGTAGCCTCGTCCTTCGCATGTGCGAACACCGCGGCGATGCCGATGCTCTCCGACGCGACGACAATCCGGCGGAGCGCATCTGAAGCTTATCGGCCCTGATTCCTTCGCCACCATGCTCGATACGTTCTGCCCGCCGAGGGCCAAGCGGATTTATTAAGGAGTTGGGTCCAGCGTCCCTGCGCGACACGCGACGGAGCCTCGGCATGGACAAGGCCAAACTGCTTGGCGATCTGGAAGCGCTCGGCGAGCGTCTCATCGCCGCCAAATACGCCAGCGCCGACGACATGGCGACCGGCATGGGCACGGCGTTGCTGGCGCTGGCGGAGCTCCTGAAAGTGGAACCTCAGGCTATGATCCCAGCGCCGGCGGAGCCCGCCTCAGGCAACGTTGCGAATGCCGGGTTCAAGGCGAAGTCCAGCCGCTGGTAGCCGCTTGCAGCGTGGCGAAGGCCCGCTCAGAACCGTTCGCCCACCATCTCCTCGCTCTTGGCCCACAGCGCCTTGGCGCGTTCGGGATCGAGCGCGTAGGCCCGCACGCCGCCGCGCGCCGCCGGATTTTCAGTCAGCTCGGCCACCTGGCAGTCCTCGCAATATTTGCCGCCCACCTCGTCGGCCGGCGCAACGAAGCCGGCCCAAACGCTCGTCGCCGCACCCTGCGGGATCGTTTTCCATTTGAAGGCGGGAAGGCCGGCTGCTTTGTTGCCGTCCTCGATGCTCTTGATCATCTGCTGCACCAGTTCCGGCGTCATGTGACGGCCAAGCTCGGTCTGGATGCCGCCGGGATGCACCGCGGTGGCGCGCACGCCTTCGCTTTTGTGGCGACGGTCGAACTCCACAGCAAACAGCACGTTGGCGGTTTTCGAGCGGCCATAGGCGCCGAACTCCGTGTACGGCGTGCGCTCGAAATTGGGATCGTCGAGATCCACATCGGAAAAACGGTGCCCCGCGGAAGACAGATTCACCAGCCGCGAGCCCCTGTGCAGCAGCGATGCGATCCGGTTCACCAGCACGAAATGGCCAAGATGATTGGTGCCGAACTGGGTTTCGAAACCATCGGCCGTCTTACCTTTCGGTGCCGCCATGACACCGGCGTTGCAGATCACGACATCGAACGGCTTGCCCGCTGCCACCAGCTTATCGGCGCAGGCCCGCACGCTTTTCAGCGAGGCGAGATCGAGTTCGATCAGCTCAAGGCTGCCGCCGCGCGCCGCATCCTTCGCGACCTGGTCGGTGGCGTGCTCGGCTTTGGCCAGATCGCGCGCGGCGCCGACCACGGCTGCGCCATGCGCTGCCAAGGTCCGCGCCGTTTCGACGCCCAGCCCGGCAGAAACGCCGGTGACCAGCACGCGCTTGCCGTCGAGGCGCACGCCGTCAAGCA
>DASXGS010000158.1:0-1790 GCA_036488975.1 Rhizomicrobium sp.
AGGTGCGGCCGCAATCTCGCGCATCAGCAATTCTTGCCAGTTGGAGAACAGGAATTGCCGCGCAATAGTTTGCGCGAAATCGCCGTTCGGTTGCTCGACCAGCAGGCAGTTGCGGAAATCCAGCACGTCGCGATGAAAGGCAAGCGCGTCGGCATCGCGGCCGTTGCCTTCGATCTCGCCCGCAAGATTGAGGAAATGTGTGGCCTGCCCCAGCAAATCGAGTCCGATGTTGGCGAGCGCCAGATCGACTTCCAGCATCGGCGCATGCCCGCACCATTCGGATAGCCGCTGGCCCAGGATCAGTGCGTCGTCACCCAGGCGAAGCGCATGATGGAAAAGAACGTCTTCAGCCATCAGATGTTCTTCACGCCTTCGGGAATCGTATAGAAAGTCGGGTGGCGATAGACCTTGTCCACCGCCGGCTCGAACAGATCGGTTGTTTCCTTCGGATCGGACGCGACGATCGCAGTAGAGGGCACCACCCACAAACTCACGCCCTCCATGCGCCGCGTGTAAACATCGCGCGCGGCTTCGATGGCCATGCGTCCGTCGGCGGCGTGCACGCTGCCCACGTGCTTATGCGCCAGCCCATTCTTCGCCCGCACAAACACTTCCCACAGCGGCCAATTGGAGTTTGTTTTGCCTACCGCTTCGCTGTTTGAGGCCACATTTTGGCCTACCGCTTCGCTGTTTGAGGCCTTGCTCATTCTGCCGCCATGCGCATCGCGCGCTTGCTGGCATGGGCCGCAGCGGCTTCGCGCACCCAGGCGCCATCTTCCCACGCCGTCACCCGCGCCTGCGTGCGCTCCTTCGCGACAGGGCCTTCACCGCGCACCACGGCGTAGAATTCTTCCCAGTCGATCGCGCCGAAATCATAAGAGCCGCGCTCTTCATTCCACTGAAGCGCCGGATCGGGGACCCGCAGGCCGATCGCTTCGGCCTGCGGCACCGTTACGTCGACGAATTTCTGCCGCAGCTCATCGTTGGTGTCGCGCTTGATGCGCCAGCGCACCGACTGCGCGGTGTTGGGTGACTTGTCGTCCGGCGGCCCGAACATCATCAGCGACGGCCACCACCAACGGTTCAGCGCATCCTGCGCCATGCGCTTCTGCTCCGGCGTGCCGGCGGCGAGCACGCTCATGATCTCGTAGCCCTGGCGCTGGTGAAAACTTTCTTCCTTGCAGATGCGCACCATGGCGCGCGCGTACGGCCCATAAGACGTGCGCTGCAGCGGCACCTGATTCATGATCGCTGCACCATCCACCAGCCAGCCGATGGCACCGATGTCCGCCCAGGTCAGCGTCGGGTAATTGAAGATGGTTGAGTACTTCGCTTTGCCGGAATGCAGCGCCTCGATCATCTCCTCGCGGCTGATGCCGAGCGTTTCGGCGGCGGCATACAGATAAAGCCCGTGTCCGCCTTCGTCCTGCACCTTGGCGAGCAGGATGGCCTTGCGGCGGAGGTTGGGCGCGCGCGTGATCCAGTTGCCCTCCGGCAGCATGCCCACGATTTCGGAATGGGCGTGCTGCGAGATCTGGCGGATCAGCGTTTTGCGGTACGCCTCCGGCATCCAGTCCTTGGGTTCGATGAAGTCGTCTGCCGCCACGCGCGCTTCGAAAGCGGCGAGCTTCTCCGGGTCTTCATCCGCCAGTGAAACGGGCGCGGATTTCTGGTTCTTGTCCTTCAGTTCGGTCGTGTACATCGGGCTCTCCGGGCCTCACCTTTATATGGGAACGGATGGGCCGTTAAGGCGGCTCCAGCACCGGCTGGTTCAGGCTGCGGGAAAGCCC
>DASXGS010000161.1:0-6268 GCA_036488975.1 Rhizomicrobium sp.
CTGATTCGGCCTTGGCCAAGATACGCCGTCCGCAAGCTACGACAGTATCAGCAGCCAGAATGAGGGCCGGACCTGCGCGCCAGGTTTCCGCGACGGCGTGCGCCTTTTCCGCTGTCAAGCGTTCAGCGTGCACACGCGGCAACTCCCGCTTGCGGACACTCTCGTCCACATGCGCCGGCATCACGGCATCCGGTACGATGCCGATCTGCGCCAGCAGCGCCATGCGCCGTGGGCTTTCGCTCGCCAGCACCAGCGCGAGGCGCGCGGAGGCTTGACTACTTGAAGCGATAGGTGATGCGCCCCTTGGTGAGGTCATAGGGCGTCATTTCCACGAGAACCTTGTCTCCGGTGAGTACCCGGATCCGGTTCTTACGCATTTTGCCGGCCGTGTGGGCGATGATCTCGTGTCCGTTTTCGAGCTTCACGCGAAAGGTTGCATTGGGCAGCAACTCGCTGACGGTGCCCGGGAATTCGAGAAGTTCTTCTTTCGCCATCCGGCCTCTGTTGCGGGGACAAAACCGGGCGGGAGATTGCACCGAACGAAGGGAATTGCAAGCCGAGCCGTCGGGATGGAGCGCCTACTGTGGTGACATTCAGCCTTTGAGATGCAGAACGCAGATGAGCGTGAAGAGGCGCCGCGCGGTATCGTGGTCCACCTCGATTTTACCCTTGAGCCGGTCCATGAGGAGCTTTGAGCCTTCGTCGTGTGTCGCACGGCGGCTCATGTCGAGGGTTTCGATCTGCGAGGGAGGCGCGTTACGGATCGCCTGGAAATAGCTTTCGCAGATGATGAAGTAATCCTTCACCACGCGGCGGAACGGTGTAAGCGAGAGCATGATGCGGCCATGGGCAGCGTCGTCTTGGAGCCGGACATCGAAAATGAGACGGTTCTCTTCGATGCCGAGAACCAGCTTGTACGGCCCGCCCGGTGAGCCGTGCGGCCGGAAGCTGTTCTCTTCCAGCAGATCGTAAATCGCGATTTCGCGCTCCTGCTCGATCTGGCGCGTGCGTCGCACCACGGTCTTCTCATCGAGGTCGATGGCGCAGACGCGAAAACTGGAGGTCTCTGACATCAGGACCGTCCGTTGAGCCGCGCAGCCAGCGAGCGGGCGTGTGCCTCGAGCCCTTCGGCCCGTGCAAGCGCAATCGCACTTGGGCCAAGCTTGTCGATGCTGACCTCATTGCAGCAAAGAATTGTGGTGCGCTTCAGGAAATCGAGGACCGAGAGGCCGGAGGAAAACCGTGCGGTGCGCCCCGTGGGTAGCACATGATTGGGCCCGGCGATGTAGTCACCCATCGCTTCCGGCGTGTATCTTCCGAGGAAAATTGCGCCTGCGTGGCGAACCAGCGCCAGCAGGCGTCCCGGTTCGGAGATTGCAATTTCCAGATGCTCGGGCGCGATGCGGTTTGCGAGGTCCGCTGCCTCCTCCAGCGCCTCCACCACAATGATCGCGCCATGATCGCGCCAGCTTGCGCCCGCAATATCGCGACGCGGGAGTTCGGCGAGAACGCGCTGCACGGCATTTTCGACGCGGTCCGCGAATTGCGCATTGTCCGTGATCAGAATGGATTGCGAGGAGACATCGTGCTCGGCCTGGCTCAGGAGATCGGAAGCGATCCAGTCAGGATCGTTGTCGGCGTCTGCCATAACAAGAATTTCCGAGGGGCCGGCGATCGAATCTATGCCAACGTCACCGAACACTTCCCGCTTGGCGGCGGCGACATACGCATTGCCGGGCCCTACAATTTTGTCCACAGCCGAGATCGTGCCGGTACCATAAGCCAGCGCTGCAACAGCCTGTGCGCCTCCGACGCGGTAGATCTCGTCCACGCCGGCCCGTTTCGCGGCAGCCAGCACTAGCGGATTTATATTTCCGTTCGACGCCGGCGTGACCATGGCGACGCGTTTTACGCCAGCGATCCTCGCCGGGATTGCGCTCATCAGCACGGAACTCGGATAGCTTGCCGTCCCGCCGGGGACATAGAGGCCGACGCTGTCGAGCGCGGTCCAGCGCCAGCCGAGCTGCACGCCCGCTTCGTCGGTGAACGTCTCGTCGTGCGGTAATTGCCGGCGATGATAGGATTCGATCCGCGATGCGGCGACATCGACGGCCGCCAGCTGCTCGGCGGAACAGTCCCATTCGGCTTGCGCAATTTCATCCTCGCTCACGCGCAGACTTTCCGCCGTGAGAGTCATGCCATCGAAGCGAGACGTGAGCTCGATCAGTGCGGCATCGCCTCGGGCGCGCACATCCGCGATGATGGCGCGCACGGCATCACCCACGTCCGCGGCGGGCGCGCGCGGAGCGAAGATCAACGCGTGGAATTCGGATTCGAAGTCCGGCGCGCGCGCTTCGAGACGACGCACCATGTCACGTCTCAACCGGATGTACCGGCGTGCCCCGTGCCGCCCACTCGCCACTCACATCGGAAAGGCTCGCCTCGATGTACTCAACTTGCAGGCGAATGGCGCCACCGCCGCTAAACACAAGTTCAACGATTCCGCTGGGATCTTCTTCCCCTCCCGCAGATTCGAAGCGAATGGCCAGCAGCGACAGCACGGCTTCCGGATCGCCATAACGGATGTTGTGTGACTTCGCCGACTGCACGCTTTCGAAATTCAAGCCGGCGCGCACGCGCAGACTTTCGCCCTTGTTCTCCGAGTCTTCCCACTTGAAACGGTTGAACAGCGCGACGAAGCGGCGCGTCTTCGGCAGCCACGCGAGATCCTTGACCCGCGCGACCGCATCCTGGAGACGGGCGGAGATGATTTCCAGATCTTCCGCGTCCTGCGCCGCCAGCGTGAGTGCACTCATTCCTTCAACCGTTCGATCTCCGCGCCGACCGCCGAAAGCTTCTCTTCCAGGCGCTCGAAACCGCGATCCAGATGATACACGCGGTTGATAACCGTCTCGCCTTCCGCCGCCAACCCTGCCAAGACCAGGCTGCTGCTGGCCCGCAGGTCCGTGGCCATGACGGGAGCACCCTTTAGCTGCTGCACGCCGCGTACGACCGCGGTGTCGCCCGCGGTTTGGATGTCGGCGCCCATGCGCAGGAGCTCGGGCACATGCATGAAACGGTTCTCGAAAATGGTTTCCCTGACGTGCGAGATTCCCTCGGCTGTGGACACCAGCGCCATGTATTGCGCCTGCAGATCGGTGGGAAAGCCGGGATAAGCCTCGGTTGCGACATCGGCCGCGCGCGTACGGCACCCGTTGCGTGCGACAGCGATGCCGAGATTGGTCGGCGTGATGGTCGTTCCCGTCTGCTCCAGAAGCGGAAGCACTGCGCCTATGAGATCAGGCGAAGTGCCAGTCAGCTCGATTTCGCCGCCGCAGATCGCCGCCGCCATCGCGTAGGTTCCGGTTTCGATGCGATCCGGCAACACGGCATGGTTGGCCCCATGAAGCCGATCGACGCCTTCCATAAGAATAGTGGACGTACCCAAGCCCGTGATCTTCGCGCCCATGGCGATCAGACAGCGGCCAAGATCGACAATCTCCGGTTCCCGAGCGGCATTGGCGATCACCGTCTTCCCTTCCGCCAGTGCTGCCGCCATCAGCGCATGCTCGGTGGCGCCGACAGAAACGAACGGAAACTCGACCCGGGCGCCTCTAAGACCATTGGGCGCTTTCGCTATCACATAGCCTTCACTCAGCTCGATGTCCGCGCCGAGCGCCTCCAACGCCTTCAGATGCAGATCGACCGGCCGTGCGCCAATCGCGCAGCCTCCCGGAAGTGAAACTTTGGCTTGTCGAAAGCGCGCCAGCAGTGGGCCGAGCACCAGAAAGCTCGCACGCATCTTGCGCACAATGTCATAGTCCGCCGTTGTGCTGACGATGTTTTTCGCTGTGAGTTGCCAGCGCCCGCCCTCTCCGAAGTTGGGCCCGCGCACATAGCTGGTCTCTACGCCAAAGCTACGCAGCAATTCGCCCATGAACGCGACATCGGCCAGCCAGGGTGCATTGAGCAGCGTCAGCGTCTTGTCGGTCAGCAAACAGGCTGCCATCAGGGGCAGCGCTGCATTTTTCGCACCGCTGATGGGGATCTCGCCGCGAAGCTGGTTCCCGCCTCTGATCCTGATCCGATCCATATCCCCTCAACGTGGCTTTGGCGTTCGAGACGACGAACGTGTCGCGAATATACCTATTTATCGTTCGTGGCGGCTTCGGGGCCAGCCGCCGGCTGACTGATCAAGGGATTTCGCGGCATCCGCGCGGCGCGTAATTCGGGTTTCCGTTTTCCGGCTTTCCGGCGCCGGAGATTAGCCCGCAGCGCCGCGGCGAGCCTCTGTTTGCGCGCGTCCGTTTGCGCCTTCATCCGCTCTTTCCCTGATGGATGGCCTAAGCTATAGGCTCGGCCCTCGGGAATTTCCCGCAGGGCCGGAGTAGCGTAGTGGTAGCGCAACCCCTTGGTAAGGGGTAGGTCGTGAGTTCGATTCTCACCTCCGGCACCATTAAATCCAGGCGAACCGCGGCGTCTGCCAGAACCCTGCCAGAACCTGATCGGAAGCAAAAGGCGCCAAACGGAACGAAACGGAGAACAAATCCGTGCAAAATCCGTGCAGTCCCACAAGAATGAGCTCAGGAGTACCCCGCAGCTGGCGTGAGGTGCGGGCCATGGTTGGTCGATTTGGATAGGAGAACAAGCGTTCAATTTGCCGAAGAGATCCGCCTCGTGCGCTGCTGGCAGATCCACGCTGGTCTCCGCAAATTCAGCCGAAGCGGGCCCCCGATGGTTCCAACCTTCAATTCATTTGCCGGTAATCTCGGCTCTCGGAAACACGGTTGTTGCGCCCCGTGGGCCCGGGCCTAATCTCCGTCAGTTGGTGGATGGAAGCGATGAGCGACGCAGTCGGTCCCGGCGATCTGGTCCTGTGCGTCAACGCCGCCCCGAACCATGCCACCGGGAGGCCGGTACCCCTCGTAGCTGGCGAGACTTACCGAATCGTCGCGATCATGGAATATGCCTGCCCATGCGGACGTTCCGACGCTCTTCTGAACGTAGGCGTTGACTTCGCGTGGTGCCAGACCCGCTTCCGGCTTCTGCCCAAGCCCAAGGCCGAGAAAACGCCACGCACCGTCTCAGCGCCCAAAGAGAAGGAGACGGTGCGGTGAAACGGAGGTTACAGATTGGGTTTCACACAGCACGCTCTCAGTTCGGTAGATCAGGCGCGCGAGAAACGACGGATCCGGGTAGTGGCTCATTTTGAATTTCGGGTCGCGGCTGCTTTGAAATATCTTGGCCAGATCGGGCCAGATATAACCCCGCCTCGATGAGTTCGCCGCCGCGTCCGCGATCCAGGACTGCGTCGAACGACGCTCCGGAGAACGGGGGATCCGGAGAGCACATGTTGCCCGAACGGCCCGGGTGTTCCACTCCGGTTCCTTCAAAGAACCCCAGCTTGACCTTGCGTCCCCATCGGTATTCCTGAGGCGGCTTAGGGTAGCGATAATCGATCAGAAGAACCAGAACCGGACGCACACCAGGATCAGTACCGCCGCAAGCGCAACCCGCACCGCCGTGTCCGACGCGCGGGCCGCGACCATACTCATCACCACGATGGCTGGAATGGAGCCTGCAAGCAGCGATGCTAGAATCTGGGTGTTGATCGTGCCGAGAATGGAGTGACCGAGTCCCGCGACCAAGGTCAGCGGCACCGCATGCGCGATATCAGAACCGACGATCCTTCGCGGCTCCATTTTCGGGTAGAGCATCACAAGCGCGGTTACGCCGATGGCGCCGGCACCGACAGATGACAGTGTCACCAGAACGCCCAGAACGATGCCTGTTACAATTGTCAGTCGCTGCACGCGTGCAGGATCGAGATCGCCAACGCGCGCCAAATACCAGCGCATGATGCTCTTGCGGAACAGGAGCAGTCCCGCAGTCATCAAAAGGGCGACGCCCAGGGTCCGCGTGATCAGAAGGCTGGCGGCTTTGCTGTCGATGTTGAGCCAGTACAGAGCTGCAATCGTCAGGACAGTTGCAGGGATGCTGCCTGTGGCGAGCCGACCCACCAGGCGCCAGTCCACGGTGCGGTTGTAACCGTGCACGATAGAGCCACCGGTCTTGGTGACGGCGGCATAGATCAGATCGGTTCCCACCGCGGTCGCCGGATGAATCCCGAAGAGGAGGATCAGCAGCGGTGTCATCAGTGATCCGCCGCCTACGCCGGTGAACCCGACAAGTCCGCCGACCAGCACGCCGCAGAGCACATATAACGGGTCCAGCGATTCCAGGAAGTGGATCATGGCGCATTCCCCCC
>DASXGS010000244.1:0-5262 GCA_036488975.1 Rhizomicrobium sp.
GTTTATGGGATTGTCCTCGACCAGCAGAATCTTCCGTCCGTTCTCGGCGTATCGCGGCAATGGCTTGGGCGCAATCTCCCCCACCACAGGCAGAATCAATCCATCTTCCACGTCGGCGTGGTCCCCCGCTGCCGGTTGGACAAGCAAGCGCTCGGCGAGCGAGGATTGCCGAGTCGGTTTCACAAGATAATCTGTGAAGCCGGCCGCCTTCAGGCCCGGCAAGCGGCCGCGCGCTTCCGGCGTGATGAGCACAATGGAGCGCAGGTCGGGCTCTGGCCTGGCCGGCAAGTCGGGCTCGCCGCCGGTCCCGGCATCGATCACCACCGCATCGATCTCAAGGAACTCGGTATCCGCATGAGTCAGCGGCACCACTTCGCCGCCCAGTGCGCGGATCTGCGCGGTCAGTCCTTCGCGCAGGACGCCGCTGCGGATGACCAGGGAAAGTCGCAGCCCTGCCAGTTTCCGCCCTTCGGAGAGCCGCGCACCACGTACCACCAGGACGGGTATGGCAAACCAGAACAGGCTTCCCCCGCCCGGGGCAGCATCTACGCCGATTTCCCCGCCCATCGCGTTTACCAGGCGCTTCGAGATCGCAAGTCCGAGGCCGGAACCACCGAACTTGCGTGCATGGCTCGAATCGGCCTGCACGAACTCCTCGAAGATTTGTTGGCGCTTCTCTGCCGGCACCCCCACGCCGGTATCCCGCACCTCGATGCGAATGTACCGTCGCGCCCGACCGTCGCCGCGTGCCAAATCCACGCGCACGCCACCCTTCTCGGTGAACTTGATGGCGTTGCCAATGAGATTGGTCACAATCTGTCGGAGGCGCAGCGCATCGGTGCGGATGGTTTCCGGGGTGTCCGGCGCAATCACCGCTATGAGTTCTATGCCCTTGGCATGTGCGCGCGGCGCCAGCAGTTCCACAACTTCTTCCAGGATCTTGCGCGGGTCGGTGTCTTCTTCTTCCAGCGTCACCGTGCCGGATTCGATCTTCGAGAAATCGAGGATGTCGCCGATCAGCGACAACAGCGATTCGCCGGATTGCCGGATGGCGTCCACGTAGGTGCGCTGTTCCGGCTTGAGTTCGGTTTCCAGCAGGAGCCGCGCCATGCCGAGCACGCCGTTCATAGGCGTGCGAATTTCGTGGCTCATGGTGGCGAGGAAGCCGGATTTCGCCCGACTGGCCGCTTCCGCATTGTCGCGCGCTTCGGTCAGCGCATCCTCCAGCGCCTTGCGCTCGGTGATGTCGCGCCCGACACTCTGGATTTCAATCAGCTTGCCAGCCGAATTGCGGATCGCGTAGTCCTCCCATGCGATCCAGCGCCAGCCATAAACGGTGCGCACATGCTGATCGTATCGCACACGCACGCGGCCCGTTTCGCGGCCCGCAAAGCTTCCGAACAAGGGCGCGCGACTTTCCGGATGCAACTCCGGTGCAAACGCCTTGCCGAGCGCGCCCTGCGCGGAAAGCCCGAATAGCCGAAAAAAGGCATCGTTGGCGTAGGTGAGCCGGCTGTCCGGCGCGCGACGGAAGATCGCATCGCCCTGCGAGTCCACGAGCCCCTTGTAGCGCAGCTCGCTTTCATTGAGACGCGCATTGACGGCCGAAAGCGTCCGTAGCGACTGCTCCAGCTTGAGCGTCAGCGTGTGCAGCTCTTCGGTGCGAGCCTGGAAGGAGCGGGCGCGCCGCGTGGTGTCGAACAGCGCCTGGGTAAGAATGCCGATGCCGGTCAGCGCCATCGCACCGAACGCGGCGAGGTCGATCAGCGACAGGTGATGATGGAGGGTGCCATCAATGGCCGCCAGGCCCCCCACGGTCAGGTTGCCCAGCGCAAACAGCACAGTTCCCCAGCGCCCGAAACCCAAAAAAACCTCCCGCCCGACGCGGTAACTTATCCCTCTCTCCGTTATCGAAGGCTTTAGTCGAATGCGCGGGTGCGCTCGTTTGATGGTTGCCCCTTTGCTAACCGCTGCCGGTGTGCCGCGTCATAAAACCTTCGTAAAACTGTGATGGACGTTGAACCTGAAACCGGCTGGATAGTGCGGCCGGGGCCGGGGGCGGGGATACCTGCTCCGGGCTAGCGCCCCGCCAGAAAGCCGCAAAATTCGCGCGCCGCAGCCCATGGTCGATGCCGCTTTGACGACGGATACGTTGGACAACCCGAAGCCAGCCTCCCGTTCGGGCGGGACAGAGGCCGGTTTCCGCCTGCTGACGCAGGCCGCCGCCGGGCTGGTGCTGGTCCTTTTCGCCGGACTGATCGTCTCACTGACGATCGGCGCGTGGCCGGCCATCAGGACATACGGCTTTTCCTTTCTGACCACGCAGGCCTGGAACCCGGCGACGGAGCATTTTGGGGCGCTGGCGCCGATTTACGGTACCCTTATCAGCTCATTCCTCGCCATGTTGATTGCGCTGCCGGTCGGTATCGGCATCGCCATCTTCCTCACCGAGCTTTGCCCCCGGCCGTTGCGCCGGCCCATCGGCATGGCCGTCGAACTGCTCGCCGGCATCCCGAGCATTATCTACGGCATCTGGGGCTTTTTCACCTTTGCCCCGTTCCTGCAGGCGCACGTCCAGCCCTGGCTGATCCAGACGTTCGGCGATGTGCCGGTGCTTCAGGATCTGTTCGGCGGCGCGCCCTACGGCATTGGCGTGCTCACCGCTTCGCTCATTCTTTCCATCATGATCCTGCCGTTCATTTCGGCGGTGGCGCGCGATGTGTTCGAAACGGTGCCGCCGATGCTGAAGGAGGCGGCCTACGGCATCGGCTGTACGACCTGGGAAGTGATGTGGCGTGTCGTGCTGCCGTTCGCCCGCACCGGCGTGGTGGGCGGCGCAATGCTCGCGCTGGGCCGCGCGCTGGGCGAAACGATGGCCGTCACCTTCGTGATCGGCAACGACCATCACATCCATGAATCCTTGCTGGCGCCAGGGACAACGATCTCCGCAACCATCGCCAACGAATTCACCGAAGCGGTCGGCGACCTCTATCACGCATCGCTCATCGAACTCGGCCTGATCCTCTTCTTCATCACCTTTGTCGTGCTGGCGAGCGCGCAGCTGATGCTGCGCGCCCTCGAGCGCCGTGCGGGAGGCCGCGCATGAACAAGGGGCTGTATGCGCGGCGGCGCTTCACCAACGGCCTGCTGCTCGCCTTGTGCGTGGCGGCGGCTGCGTTCGGTATCGCATGGCTGGCTGTGATCCTCGCCACGCTTATTGCGGAAGGCATATCCGGCCTTTCGCCGGCCGTGTTCACGCAAATGACGCCCGCGCCGGGCGAAAAGGGCGGCTTGGCCAACGCCATTTTCGGCAGTGTCGCCATGAGTGCCATTGCGGTCATGATCGGCACGCCCATCGGTATTTTCGCCGGCACCCATCTGGCGGAATATGGCCGCCACACGCGCATGGCTGCGGTCACCCGGTTCGTCAACGACATCCTGCTGAGCGCCCCATCCATTCTGATCGGCCTGTTCATCTATGAAGTTGTGGTGGTGCCGATGGGTCACTTCTCCGCCATCGCCGGCTTCTGCGCGCTGGCCGTGATCGTGATTCCCGTGGTGGTGCGCACCACCGAGAACATGCTGCTGCTGGTGCCCAACGGTTTGCGCGAGGCTGCGACTGCGCTCGGCGCGCCGCGTAGCCATGTGATACGACTGGTGACCTGGCGGGCGGCGCGCGCCGGCATCGTCACCGGCGTCCTGCTTGCGGTGGCGCGCATCTCGGGCGAGACTGCGCCGCTGCTGTTCACTGTGCTCAACAACCAGTTCTGGAGCACGAACCTGAACGGCGAGGTGGCAAACCTTCCGGTCACTATCTTCAATTTCGCCAACAGCGCCTACGACGACCTGCATCGGCTGGCCTGGGCTGGCGCACTGCTCATCACCTTCGCCGTTCTCGCGCTCAGCATCGTGGCGCGCGCGCTGGAAGCGAAAGGGAGCCCACAACAATGAACGACGTCGCAACATCGAATCTGATCACGCGGATCGAGATCAAGGACCTTTCTTTCTATTACGGCACCTATCAGGCGCTGAAATCGATCTCGTTGCCGCTGCGCGATCGCAAGGTGACCGCGTTCATCGGACCGTCGGGCTGCGGCAAGTCCACCTTGCTCCGTGTGCTGAACCGCATTTACGAACTCTATCCGAACCAGCGCGCCACTGGCGAAGCCATATTCGATGGCACTAACATTTTGGGCAGCGGCATGGACGTGAATCTGCTGCGCGCGAAGATCGGCATGGTGTTCCAGAAGCCGACGCCGTTCCCGATGACGATCTACGACAATATCGCATTCGGTATCCGGCTGTATGAGCGCCTGCCGAAATCGGAAATGGATGGGCGGGTGGAGCGTGCTCTGCAGCGCGCCGCGCTATGGGGCGAGGTCAAGGACAAGCTGAACGAGTCCGGCCTGAGCCTTTCCGGCGGCCAGCAGCAACGGCTGTGCATCGCGCGCAGCGTGGCGACCAATCCGGAAGTGATTTTGCTGGACGAGCCGTGCTCGGCGCTCGACCCGATTTCCACCTCGCGCATCGAGGAACTGATCGACGAATTGTCGAACGACTACACGATCGTGATCGTCACCCACAACATGCAGCAGGCGTCGCGCACCTCCGACTACACGGCCTTCATGTACCTGGGCGAGTTGGTGGAATTCGATGCGACCGATCAGATCTTCACCGCGCCGTCGAAAAAGCAGACCGAGCAATACATTACCGGCCGCTTCGGCTAGAACTATTCGGCAGCGATCTTCAGCGCCTGGCGCACGGCATCGGGATCACGCGCGATCACGCGCAAATACGCGCGCGCGGGCGCATCGGGCCGGCGCCGACCCTGCTCCCAATCTTTCACCGTGCCGAGCGGGATTCCGAACAGATCGGCGAAGGCACCTTGCGAAAGGCGCAACCTGCGCCGCAGCAAAGCCACATCTGGCGCCTTTCCCGATTTCACCGGACGAAAGTCGGCGAGTTCGCGGCGCGTCAGCTTTGGTGCATCCGCATCTACTTTGAACGCCGCGGAGCTATCGGCCCGTTTGGCATCGAACCGAGGTTGCGCCAACGCACCTATGCCGCGTGACGTGAGCTTACGCAGGCGGCCGCTATGGTCCCGCCGAACTCTGGTGATAGCTTTTTTCTTCGTGGTCATGCGCTCTCCGCGCCGAAATGATCCTTATGGCCGATCCACGACGGGTGAAGACGACCAAATAGACTCTTCCGTCGATGGAACCGATCGTCTGCCGCCGCTCTTCCCCGTAATCACGCCTGTCA
>DASXGS010000249.1:0-3535 GCA_036488975.1 Rhizomicrobium sp.
GCGGGCCCAGCTTGCGCTCGCCCGCACGCATGGCGCGGAAATTCGCACGCATGAGACAGTGCTGTCATTCGAGTCTCGGGACGACGGCGTCACGATCATGACAGATCAAGGGCGATACAGAGCCGATCGATTGATTATCGCCGCCGGTGCGTGGCTGCCACAGCTGGTGCCGGAATACGCGGGGTTGTTCAAAATCTACCGACAGACGCAGTTTTGGTTCGAAGTCGAGAATGCGCGTGCGTTCGCGCCGGACCGGTTTCCTGTCTTCATCTGGGAACTGCAGAACTCGAAGCAGGGTCTGTACGGCTTTCCCGCTGTCGACGGTGAGTCTGCCATCAAGATGGCAAGCGAGCAGTTCGATTCCACCACCACGCCGCAAGGCGCAAATCGCAACATCTCCGAGGAAGAAATTGACGGTATGCGTGCGCTCCTCATGCCGCATCTCGCCGGCGTCACAACGCGTTGTGCCCGCGCGACCACCTGCCTTTATACTGTCACGCCCGATTTCGGCTTCGTTATCGACACACACCCGGAGGCCGACCGCGTGCTCATCGCCTCACCGTGCTCCGGACATGGGTTCAAGCATTCTGCCGCTATCGGCGAGGCGCTGGCCGATCTCGTGCTTGGCCACACGCCACGATTCGATCTTGAGCCGTTTCGACTCGATCACTTGATTCCAAGCACCTCACCTTGAGAAGGGCGGTCGGCGCAACGTCAGCGCGCCGGGTGGGATTCTCGCCTCCGGTCGTTTTGGTGGACCCGGTTGCCAGCCACGCATGCCGGCGCGATCGAGCGAGCCACGCACCGGCGATACGCGCGAACTTATGCCGACATTTCGCGCGCGCAGCGCGATTTCGGCTTCGCACCGGCCGTTCCGCCTGCCGAAGATATCCGCCGGTTCGTCCTATGGTACCGGCAGTATCACGGCCTCTAGCGCGGCTCAGCCCACCGCAAGACATTCGGGGGCCGCAGCCGTCGCGCCCCCCGGCGCTGCCGCGGTCCGTTCGCTGCCGCTGAGTTCGCGATAGCGCGCACAAATCTCCTGATAGAGGCGGTAGTACACCAGACGCCCATAATGCTGCCCCGTGAGGCCCTCATCCTCGCCTGCCAGAGCGGAGATTGAAATGGAATAGATGCGCTTTCGCGGATGGCGGGCGGCGGCGCTGTTGATGCGCCGGTTCAGTTCGGCCGCGCGCAGGGCGACGCGCGGGGGCAATCCGGCTTCCGGCGCGGCGACCACAAACAGCAGGCTGGCTTCCGGAAGAGCGTCGAACACGATGTCGTAAGTACGATCCGCTTCGTCGGCGGACAGCCCTCCGATGAAATCGAAATTCTCCCGCAGGTAGCGAGCCGCGGCGCGGGCGCGCTCCGCCACCTCCCGAACATCTTCGTCACCGGGATCTGCGCCGCGCTTCGGCTTGTACGGCACCATCACGCCCGTCGCGCGATGGCAGAAGACGACCTCCTGCCAGTCGATCCAGTTGCTGAGGACATGCAGGCAGGGCCCGTTGCTATGCTCCGCGAACCGGGTCTCGAAGTCGCTATCCTCGAATCCAAGCGGACGCAGGGTATCCATCTGCGCCGGCGACAGACCTTCAAGTGCATAGCGCAGAGTCAGCGAATGATCGAGCCGGATGCCAATATCCTCGCGCACCAGCTCGAATTCGCCAATGACCTCGTCCGCATCCATCTGGAAATAGTGGGCGAGGGGGGACACGGTGCAGGCGCCGCGAATCGTTGCCCGCGCAAGCCGGATGCGGGCGGCGGTTTCGCCGGTGCCGGCATTCGCAGCCGGTACCGTGTCGATCCAATCCACCGGCGCCCCATCGGAAAGGGATGTCAGGACCTCCCCGACGATTTCCATTTTCGGCCGGCCGAGGCGCTCGTACAGCCAGCTCTCCACGCCCATGTTGAGGATGCGGCACGAGAAGCAGAAGTGAAGCAGGCGTGAGCGGCCCCGCCGCGTCCGTGCCAGATAGAAGCCGCAATATCCGTAGTCGCCGTATCGGTCGGTGACGCGCACGAGTCCCGCCTGCACGTCGAAGTGCGACAGGACCTCGCGCAGTTTGCGCCGGGCGCGTTCCGGATCCTCCGGCAGGCGCGACTTGGTGAAATTCAACTGATTGGTGCGGTTAATCAGCTCGATGGCGCGGTCAAGATGTTGTGCGACATCGTGCTCGATCGTCACGCGGATATTGCATGACCGAAGGAATTCGACATTGTCCCCCGCCACGGCCTCGTCCACCTTGCGCGTTTGGAGCAGCCGGTACTGCTTGAGCCGGGACAGTTCGCGATCGTCCTTGCCCTTGAACAGCGGCGAAGACAGCATCTGCGGAATGAAGGTTTCTGCCGCCGTCTGGATGCCGGGCACGAAGTGCTCGGCTTCGCGCAGGTTTTGCGGATTGTCGTCGATCAGCAGCATGGTCTCGGGCCTGAGCTGCACGTCCTCGACGAGCTGCTGCAGCCGCGGCCCCTTGGGAGTCCAGCTGATGCTGGGAAAGACGATGTAATCCCAGAGGCCTTTCTCGACGAGAATGGCCTTCACCGTCTCGAAATCGTTCTTCGAGCAGATCGAGCTGACGATTCCGCGTTTCGCCAGCTCCACGATGATCGAGTGGTTTTCGTCCTTGTAGGTGTAGCCGCCTTCGGTGAGCGTGCCAGCCCAGAAGGTGCCATCGAGGTCCCACACGACCAGCCTGACAGGCTCCGGCATTCCATCCTCAAACGCAGGGCTCTGCGATGCTAAAGTTGCGCCGCAGGCGGGTCAAACGCGGCGGCGCGATGTGCGGCTGATTGGCACGCCGGATGGAGATGAGCAAGCGCAATGGCTGATTTGCTGTCGGGATCGCGGGGCCGGGCGGGGCGTCATGGGGAGTGATGCGACCTATCAGCTGGCGAAACGCGGCCCGCGCGATCGGCTTCGACCGGCACGACTCGCCGTAAATGTCTCGGCCGAAGAAATTGGCGCCATGCGCGGGCTCGTTGCGCCATATCTCATAAGCGTTGCACTGGGGAGCGCAAAAGCAACGGCCTGTTTTTACACGGTCACGCCAGATTCGGCTTCGTGATCGATGTACATCCGAACAACGAGGGCGTGCTCATCGCCTCGCCCTGTCGTGACAACGGCGTCAAGCACCTGCGCAATTGGCGAAGCGCTTGCCGATCTCGCGCTTGGCCACGTGCCACAGTTCGACCGCAAGCCGTTTGGACGCGATCGCCTGATTCCAACACCTTCCCTTGAGAAGGGGCGGTTGGCGCGCGTTAGCGCGCCGGGTGGGATTCAGCGCCTCCCGCCTTCTTCGCGAAATCCGGTCGCCAGCCGGGCACGCCCGCGCGCCACTTCACGAAGGCGATCCAGTCGGCCGCCAGCGCATCGGTCTGCGCCCGCGTCGAGCCGATGCCGTGGCCGGCTTCGGGGTCGATCCGCAGCAGCACCGGATTGCTTGTGCCGGAGGCTTGCAGCACCGCCGCCATTTTTCCAGGCTCCCACGACGACACACGGGGATCGTTCAGGCCGGTCGAAATCATCGTCGCC
>DASXGS010000322.1:0-2836 GCA_036488975.1 Rhizomicrobium sp.
GGAAATTTGCCTTGCTCTACTGTCATCACCTTCTTGCCGGTTGGCGCGTCGTAGAGATCCACCTCCGGTGTGCGGGCGGAGAGCACCACATCGCCCTTCGCCGTGCTGCAGTCTTCGGTTGCCGCGAATGCCGCCGACGCCAGCACGCACAGCGCAATTCCGACGCAAATTCCAGTGAGTCCCTTCATGTCACCCGCTCCTCGATGCTCTCCAATGCGGCGGTCACAGCCTTTTCCAGCTCCGGCACACCGGTCGCCACGTGATGCAAATATCCCCAGATCGAATCCGGCACGCCGACGAGCAGCATGGCCGCCAGCTCGGCCGACACGAACACCACCTCGACCCAGTTGGCAACCGACAGCCCGGCCGATCGGGTCAGTACCAACCCGATGCCGAGCGCAAGGCCGAATGCAAGGTAGTGCCAGATCTTCTCTGCCGCCTTCTCCATAAAATACTCGAAGGTGAGACCGCGTTGGCGCTCGGCACCGCCGAGACCGACCCGCTTGCGCTGCACGCGGCGCCAATGCAGCCAGGACAGGATCAGAATGACCGGAATGACTGCCACGATCTGCACGATATTGCCGTCGACCGGCGTCCCACCGATCGAAATCGCGTTCTGATACGGCTTGCCGTGCAGAGTGATGAGGTTGTCCATCGCCATCGCGTGCACGAACACACCGTGCAGCAGCGAATTGACGGGCGTGTAGACCTTGTCCTGCGCCGCCTCGATTGCGCCGCCATAGAAGATGACGCGGTTGGTCGCCATCTTGACCACGTCCTTGTCGTCCGGGCTGTTCAGGAGAGCCTCGGCGGGAATTTCCGCTGTATACGGGCAGGGGCTCTTTACGCTGTTGGTATCGAAGAATGCCAGATACCACCGGCGGATCTGGCTCATTTGCTCGAAGCACGAATGCTGGACGCCGTTTGCATCCGTGTGCGTGATCCAGTGGTTTTCCGGCGCGGTGCGCGTGCCCCACACGAGTTCCATCAGGTCATTGACATGCGCGAGCGGATATTGGCGCCCGTACACATCGCGGAACACGTGCAACGCCAGCGATGGACAGGTGCCGTCGGCGTCAGGCTTTTGGTTGAAGCAGGTACCGGTCGCATTGTACTGGCGCGCAACGCCCGCATTGATCGGAATGTTGGGGTCAAGGGTTGGAACACCGGTGGCCGCGAGCTCGGGCCGCAACGGATTCTCGCCATACGGAAGATTCACGCCACCTTCGAAATAGATCGGCACATGCGCCCTGCGATATCGGCCGATCTCATCGGCGAGGTCTTTCAGGGTATCGTCCGGCCGTGAATCGACGAACAGGAAGTCGATGACTACCGCCTTGGGCTTGTATTGCAGCAGGGCATCGAGGACGCGGGCATGGTCGCCATATTTCCAAGGCCACGGCATGTGCAGCGTGTGCAGCGTGTGTTCGTCAATGATCGCCACGGAGACGTTGTCGCGTCCCTCGGTGCCGTAAAAATACGGGCCGGTGATCAGCAGATCGGAGACGTCCTGCGAGTAGCGCTGCACAAGGTCACTGAACCCGAACGGGTTCATCCAGATCTGGAAGCTGGCAAAGCACGCCAGCACGGTGACCATGAACCAGTACGGCACGCGCAAGCGCAGGGATTCCATGTGATCCCTGTTCGGGTGCCGCGCGCGCGCAATCGCACCGCCGATCCGTTTCGCTGTTTGCCCCGAAGGCGCCGCCATCCCACGACCGCTCACGGGCCGCTCGCGTCACACTGACGTCGAGAAACCACCCTGCCCGCGGTTGGGCAGTA
Source organism: Rhizomicrobium sp. (assembly GCA_036488975.1). Lineage (GTDB taxonomy): Bacteria > Pseudomonadota > Alphaproteobacteria > Micropepsales > Micropepsaceae > Rhizomicrobium. Next base: position 1,783 of record DASXGS010000322.1, read on the forward strand.
CCACATTTCGGGACTGGCGCGCAAAGGAGTCTGCCCGCTAAACTTTTGCTAAGACTTAGGAATTGCCGGACTTAGCGGCTGAATTTCTCAGATAAGATGATCGAAGACACCGTGCGCGCGACGCCCGGCGCGCGACCGATGCGGTCGAGTGAGGCATCCATCCTCGCCGGGGTGTCCGCTTCGACTGTCGCGACCATGTCATAGGCGCCCGAAACCGCAGAGAGGGCCCGCACCTCCGGCATGCGCTTGAGTTCTGCAGCCACGCGGTCCGCCTGCTTCGGATCGGCCGTGATCATGACGATGGCGCGCAGGTGCCCGGCTTCCGCCTCCTCCGACAGCCGGATGGTATAATTCTTAATGGTGCCTTCGCGCTCCAGTCGGGCGATGCGCTCCTGCACGGTGGAGCGGGCCAGCCCCAGCTTGCGGGCAAGCGACGCCGTAGGCTCCCGCGCATTGGCCTTGAGCAGGGCGATTAGCCTGGCATCGGTATCGCGCATACACTCTCCAGCATTTCGCCGGATTTACCGGCGATTCGCCGGATCATACCGCAACTTCCGGCGCTTCGCCGCCTCGTTTTCGGGGCCGCCATCGCTCACACTTGGGGGGAAGCGGCGGAGAAGAACATGAAAAAAGTACTGCTCGTCGGGGGCGGCAAGATCGGCATCGCCATCACGGAATTCCTGTCGCAGACCGGCGACTACCGCGTCACTGTGCTTGACCGCGACGCGGCCATGCTATCGCGCATGCCGAAGCACTGGAACGTGCAGTTGCGCGAGCGCGAGATCGCCAGCGCTGCCGAATTCGCCGACGAGGTGAAGGGCCACGACATCGTGCTCTCCGCCACGCCCTTCCATATGACGCCGATCATCGCGGAAGGCGCCAAGCGCGGCCGCGCGCACTATCTCGATCTCACCGAGGATGTGGAATCCACACGCGTGGTGAAGGAACTCGCCAAGGGCGCCGACACCGCCTTCGTGCCGCAATGCGGACTGGCGCCGGGCTTCATCTCCATCGTCGCCTACGATCTGGCGAAAAAGTTCGAAAAGCTGCGCGA
>DASXGS010000329.1:0-2600 GCA_036488975.1 Rhizomicrobium sp.
GGTTTGCGCCCGGCGGCGCAAGGGCGGTGGAATTGTCGAGCGACAGCACCCGCCGGGCCTGCAATCCCTTCGGCCCCTGTATGGCCTCGCAGACCACTTTGGCGCCCTAGTAGGCCGCCTTGAAGCCAGACTGGCGCACGCAGGTCTGGTGCAGCAGCACATCGCCCTCTAAGGCACCGGACGAGGGCTTTATGAATCCGTAGCCCTTGGTTGGGTCGAACCACTTCACGAGGCCTGTCACCTCGAAGCCAGCCTGACCGGCCTCTACGGCCGCCAGCATCCCCCCATCGGCACTCACGAATTTCCCCCACCGGATTTTTTATGGATGGGAACTTTACACATTTGTTGCATTCGGGGAAGGGCTGATTCGCATCTGGCGGATTGTCCGCCCGATTTTCAGCCGATAGGAAGGGTTCGGTTCACCACGGGGCGCCATGCTGTTCACCGGCCGCTATGCGATTGCCGCACCGCAGGACGCGGTGTGGGCGGCGCTGAACGATCCGGAAGTGCTTCGGCGCTCTATTCCCGGCTGCGAGAGCCTGGAGAAGACAGGCGATACCGCGTTCGCCGGAGCGGTAAAAATAAAGATCGGGCCGGTGAGCGCCACATTCAAAGGCAAGGTCGAGCTCACCGAACTCGATCCCCCGCGGCGATGTGTCCTGAAGGGCGAAGGCCAAGGCGGCGTCGCCGGATTTGCGCGCGGCGAAGCCGAAGTGCTGCTCGCGCCACAGGATGGCGGTACCGCTCTTTCCTACAATGCGAAAGCGACGATCGGCGGCAAGCTTGCACAGGTCGGCCAGCGCCTGGTTGACGGCGCAGCACGGCAAATCGCTGACCAGTTTTTCGAACGCTTCTCCGCCGAAGTCACCACGATGCAGACCGCCGCGTCTGCGCCCACGCCCGAAAGCGCGCTCGCGCCGCCGCCGCAAGTGCTTCAGGGACCGGCGGAGATGACGGTGCGGGAAGGCGTGGCACCTGAAATTTGGGTGGTTGGGCTGATCGCAATCATTGTGATCCTGCTGATCCTCTTTGGACTTGTGCTGTGACGCTGGCTTGACGCTGGTGCAGCGCCCGCCGAAACTCTAACCCATTCAGGCGAAGGAGCATGAGCGATGGCCGTCGTTTCGTTGACGGTGAACGGCAAGCAGCAACGCGCGGATGCGGAAGATCGCACCTTGCTGGTCCATTTTCTGCGCGAGAATTTGCGCCTGACGGGCACGCATATCGGTTGCGACACCAGCCAGTGCGGCGCCTGCGTGGTGCTGCTGAACGGCCGCGCCGTGAAGTCCTGCACGATGTTCGCCGCCCAGGCGAACGGCGCTGAGGTGGTGACGATTGAGGGGTTGGCGAAAGACGGTCAGCTGCATCCCGTGCAGGAGGCTTTTCGCGAGCATCATGGACTGCAATGCGGTTTCTGCACACCCGGCATGATTTTGACCGCAGTGGATTTGATCCGGCGCAAACCACTGCTTGATCGCAAGACCATTCGCGCCGAGCTGGAGGGTAATTTGTGCCGCTGCACCGGCTACCACAACATCGTGGATGCGATTGAAGCCGCGGCGAAGCAGATGGGGGAGTCCCGACCGTGATCCCCTACCCCTTCACCTACCACCGCGCCAAGTCGATCTCCGACGCGCAAGCCCTGCTGCAGCGCTCGCCGGATGCCAAGATTTTGGCCGGAGGCCATACGCTGATTCCGGCGATGAAATTGCGCCTCGCCAATCCGTCGGCGCTGATCGACATCTCTGCGATCGGGGAGCTGTCGTACATTCGTGAGCAGGATGGCCGTATCGCGATTGGGGCAGCCACCAAGCATGCGGAGGTTGCCACTTCCGACGTGGTCCGCACCGCCATTCCAGCACTTGCGCATGTGGCGGGCGAGATCGGCGATCCCGCGGTGCGCCATATGGGCACCATCGGCGGTTCGGTCGCCAACAACGATCCCGCGGCGGATTATCCGGCCGGCGTGCTTGGCCTTGGCGCCACGATCACCACAACGAAGCGCAGCATTGCGGCGGACGATTTCTTCACCGGCATGTTCTCGACCGCGCTGGAGGACAGCGAGATCGTGACGGAAATTGCCTTCCCGATCCCGAAGCGTGCCGGCTACGCCAAATTCGCTAACCCGGCGTCGCGCTACGCTATGGTCGGCGTGTTCGTGGCGGAGAACAACGATGGCGTGCGCGTCGCGGTGACCGGCGCTGGCCCTTGCGTGTTCCGTGTGCCGGACATGGAAGCCGCCCTGGCACGGAGCTTCGCGCCGGATGCCGTGGCCTCCATTTCCATTTCCGCGGACGGACTGAATTCCGACATCCACGGCTCGGCCGAATACCGGGCCCATCTGGTGACGGTCATGGCGAAACGCGCGGTCGCCGCCGCGGTTGAGGCGTAACGCCGATCGCGGTGCGCCCGTCCTCTAAGGAGCTGCGACGATGAGCGATGACACTCTCGCCTCCGCCCAGCAGTGGCTTGAGTCGGGGCACAAGGTGGCCATCGGGACGGTGGTGAAGACCTGGGGCTCTGCACCGCGGCCCACCGGCAGCCAGATCGCGGTGCGGGACGATGGCGCATTTGTCGGTTCCGTGTCCGGCGGTTGCGTC
>DASXGS010000344.1:0-6350 GCA_036488975.1 Rhizomicrobium sp.
GGCCATCCCTACATTGCGGATCAGGTTGATGAACGCTGAGCCATCGGTGCGGTAGACCGGCGGCAGCGTTGCAAACGCCACGAGGTTCATCGGCACGAACACGAAGCCCATGCCAATGCCCTGGATAAAGGTAGTGAATACCAGCCAGCCGGCTGCAATTTGCGGCGTCCACTGGGACATTTCCCAGATGGACCACAGCAAAAGGCAGGTGCCGCACGCCATCACGTAACGCGGGTCGAAGCGGTAGGCGAGCCGGCCGGCAAAGACCATGGCGACCATGGTGCCGATACCGCGCGGCGCGAGCAGCAGGCCGGTATCGGTGACAGAGTAGCCGCCCAAATTCTGCAGGAACGGCGGCAGCAGGGCCGAACTTGCGAGCATCACGAGCCCAAGCGCGAACATGAGCACCAGCGCGGAGACGAAGTTTCGATCCGCGAAGATGGCGCGCGGAATAAACGGCCGCTCGGACGTGAACATGTGAACGAGGAAGAGATAGAAACCGAGAATGCAGAGCACGCATTCGGCGATGATCTCAGTCGATCCGAACCAGTCCTGCGACGTGCCGCGGTCCAGCATCAACTGAAGCGCGCCCAAGCCGAGCGCAAGCACAGAGAATCCAGTCCAGTCGAAGCGCAGGGTTTCGTCGCGATGCGTATCGCGCAGGAACAGCCAGATGCCGGTAGCCGACGCAATGCCGAACGGCACATTGATGTAAAACACCCAGCGCCAGCTATAGGCGTCAGTCAGATAGCCGCCCAGCGTGGGACCCAGGATTGGTCCTACCATTACGCCCATACCCCAGATCGCCATGATGGCGCCGCGTTTCTGCGGCGGATACAGATCCAGCATGATCGACTGCGAAAGGGGCGACAGCGCCGCACCGAACATCCCCTGCAGAATGCGGAACAGAATAATCTGCTCGAGGCTTTGCGCAGCGCCGCACATCATCGACGTGATAGTGAAACCGGTGATACAGACCACCGCCAAATTCTTGCGGCCGAAGCGCGATGCCAGCCACCCGACCGGCGCCGTCAGGATCGCCGACGCGACAACATAAGAAGTCAAAACCCAGGTGATCTGATCGCGCGAGGCGGCAAGATCGCCCTGCATATTGGGCAGCGCCACATTGGCGATCGTGGAATCGAGAGCCTGCATCAGCGTGCCGGCCATCGAGCACAGCATCACGATTCTGAGCTCGAATTTGCTCTCGTATGCCTCGTAGGACGCTCCAAGCGCACGCGTCATGGTGGCCGGTCTAGTCGTTCAGCAGCCGGTACCAGCGCCGGTGGCCGGTATCCATGCTGACTTCCACACTCATGCCGGCGCGCAGCGGCGGATTGCCGGGACAATTGTCGATCTTCACGCGCACCGGAATTCGTTGCACCACCTTCACCCAGTTACCGCTCGCGTTTTCCGCCGGCAGCACGGAGAAGGCCGACCCGGTGCCCGGGCTGATCGAATCCACGTGGCCAGCGCATTTGAGGCCCGGATACGTGTCGATGCTGAAGGTTACCGGGACGCCAGGATGCACGTGAGTAAGATCGGTTTCTTTCATCTGAGCCTGAACCCAGACATTGTTGGTCGCCACGAGGCCGACGGCGCTGGTCGTTGAGAATGACGACAGTGCGGAAATCACCAACGTGCCCGGCTGCAGTGCGTCAACTTCGGTCACCGTGCCGTCGAATGGCGCACGCACGACGGAATGGTCCAGCTGCCGCTGGGCCTCCCGCACCTGTGCCTCCACTTGCTGGTACTGTGGATTCTGCTCGACCGGTTCATTCGGATTCCCGCCGAGCTTTGTGAGTTGAGTACCGGCGGTCTGCTGCAGCGCATTGAGCTGCTGCTGCGAGGTGACGAGCGTCATGCGTGCCTGATCGTAAACAGTTGGCGCGATCGCATTCGCCTTCAGCAAGCCGGCGTAACGGGTATAGTTGCGTTGCGCGAGTTCCACCTGCGCGCGCTGTGCATTCACGTCGCTCAGCATGCGGCGGTAATCTTCCTTCATGGAAGCAACGGTCAGGGCCATGTTGGCCAGCTGCGCCTTGGCATTCGCAAGTGCGATGCGGAATGGCTTGGGATCCAGCTGAAACAACACCTGTCCCTTCTTCACATGCTGCCCTTCGCGAACATCCACCTCCCGCACGAGTCCGGACACATCCGTGGACACCATCAGCTTGGCCGCTTGAATGTACGAATCGTCGGTGGTGACGTAGCGCCCGCCCATCAGCCAGAACGCAAGCGCGCCAATGGCGACGATCGCGATGCCGCCGAACATCAGCACACGTCGCAGCGTCGCGCGGTCGGCGCGCAGCCGCCCGAGAAAACCCTTCAGCGCCGAGTTGCGCCGCCCGGCGGGAGCGTATTCGGAGCGGCCAGTGGTGCTCGAGACTGCCATATTATTCTCCGGCGACCTTGAGACGTGGAAGCTCCGACTCCTCCGTCGTCAGTCTGTTTTTGATATGCAGCAGCGCATCTACGAGAGCTGCGCGAGCTGGCTCATCGAGTCCCTCGGTGATCTCGTCGAGTAGGGCATCGCGATAGGAAGTGATCTGTTCCAGAATCGGTTGCGCCGCCGGTAACAGATGGAGCCGGTTGACACGCCTGTCGGTAGGATGGGGACGGCGCTCCACCAGGCCACGCGCTTCCAGGCGGTCCACCAGCCGGCCAATGGTGATAGGCTCGACTTCGCAGATGCTGGCAAGCTCGTTCTGCGACATACCGGGCTGGCGCGAGAGCCGCGCGAGGATCACCCACTGGGCACGGGTCATGCCGCGGGCGCGGGCGTGCTGGTCGAAGCGGGTGCGCAGTAGGCGCGCCACATCGTGGAGCACGATCAGGAGGTCACGATCAAAAGCTTGTTGCATCGCAAGAATCCATAAGCCTTGATAATATAAGCCGCGTTACGAATTCCTCAATAGGCTTCCGAGAAGCTTACGGCGGGTAGCTAAGATGCTGATAAGCTAGACGTTCTACAAACAAATGGGGCGGAAGGTCGCCCTTCCGCCCCCCTGTCGTCGTTGGAGCCAAACCCTACATGCCGGCGCCTTGGATCTGCTTCCAGCTCGCCTCGATCTTCCTCACGACGGGGTCAGGAAGGGGTATGTAGTCGAGGCTCTTGGCCATCTCGTCGCCCTTCTCGTACGCCCATTTGAAGAATTTGAGCGCATCGGCCGACGCTGCCGCGTTCGCGGGCTGCTTGTGCATCAGGATGAAGGTCGGGTTCTCGATCGGCCAGGATTTCGCCCCGGGCTGATCGGTCAGGATCATGTAGAAATGATCGGCGTGGTCCCAGTCGGCCGCGGCAGCCGTCGCCTGGAAGCTTTCCATGCCCGCCGAGACCACTTGTCCATCGTGGTTCTTCAGCTTGGTGTATGCGAGATGGTTCTGCATTGCGTAGGCATACTCAACATATCCGATGGCGCCGGAGTTCTGCGCAACGTTGCCGGCCACGCCCTCATTGCCCTTTGCGCCAATGCCCACCGGCCAATCGATTGAGGTCGCCGCGCCAACCTTGCCTGCCCACTCTTTGCTCACTTTCGAGAGATAGTTCGCAAAGATGAAAGTGGTGCCGGAGCCATCCGAACGATGCACCACGACGATCGCCTTGTCCGGCAGGTTTGTGCTCGGATTAAGCTTCTTGATCGCCGGGTCGTTCCATTTGGCTATCTTGCCGAGATAGATGTCGGCGAGCGTCGGGCCATCGAGCACCAGGGTGTTCGAAGGCACTCCCGGCAGGTTGTATGCAATCACCTCCGCGCCCACCACTGTCGGAAACATCACGAGTCCGGCGTCTTCCTGCTCCTTCGGCTTCAGCGGCATGTCGCTTGCGCCGAAGGTCACGGTCTTTGCCTTGATCTGCGCAATGCCGCCACCCGACCCGATCGCCTGATAGTTCAAGCGATTTCCCGAGGTACCCTGATAGGCCGCCGCCCATTTTGTGTAGATCGGCGCAGGGAACGTGGCGCCGGCACCGGTAATGTCGGCGGCCAGCGCAGGCGAAGCGAGTGCGGAGATCGCGAGACCCGCGCCAACACCCGTCAAAATCTTCCACATCATTGCAGTGTCCTTTCGCTGTCGGTTCGTTGTCATCAGTTGGTGAACTGCAGGCGCACGCCGAGGATGTTCAGGTTCTGACCGGTCTGAACATTCGATCCGGCAGACGCAATCTTCGACACGTGCGTGATGCCGTCATTCACCTGCAACTTGACATTGTTGTTCAGATACCAGTTGAGGCCGACCATCAGGATGCGCTCTTCGCCGCCCGGGATGCCAGCCTGCGTGAGACCGCTGGCAATGCGGTTTTTGTTCCAGTTGAGGTCGGTATCGCTGTAACGCCCGGTCAATTCCCACGCGCCCCAGGAGTCTCCGGAGAACGAGAACGGCGAAGCCACCTTCGGTGCACCGAATCCACCGACCTCGTTGTTGGTGGCAGTAACGGTGTAGCTTTTCGGCTCCCCCGTGATCACCCAGGTGCCTTCCACATACCAGCCGTTGAATCCCGGGTTGTCGTCGTTGAAGATGAGATCCCCTCCAGATTTTACGGGCAACCGGTCAACATCGAAGTGCGCGTATTCGCCGCCCACGTAGAAGTTTTCGAAATTGGCGCCGCCGCTCACCGCCCACATGCTCGCGTTGCGGGCATTTATCTTGCCGGAGCTGATGAGCCGATCACCATCCTCGCGGAATTCCGGGCGGTCCTGAAGCGTGACCGGATTGGTCCTGTTGCCGACACAATTGCCCGAGCTAAGATCCGTAAAGGTACATCCGCCCGTGAACGCATGGGCATAATCCCCACTGAAGCTGATGTTGGATATGCCGTCCGACCACACGCGGTAAGCGGCATGACCGAGAATCTGCGTCTGCTCGTCGCCGCCGTTTCCGTGGCCGGTCGTCGACTCAGTCTTTGACCCAGTGAAGGCGGCATCCAGAACCAGATTATCGTCCGGCATGAAGGTGCCCTGTTTCTGGAACCGTACTTCGACCCCTTTACGGCTGTCGCCAGCGCCGAAGCTGTCGGCCGCGATGTTATCGATCTCAGGCCGCTCCAGGAACGGAAGGGCGCCGGATGACATCGTGCCCTCGTACATGAAGGCAGGTTCGATCACGCCGGCATTGAGCTCGAAATTCGGAATGCCAAGATAGGCGACGCGCGCAAGGCTGAGCTTGGGATCGGTTTCCGCGTTGCCGCCGCCGCCCGCGTTGTAGCGCAGCTCGTACCAAAAATCGTTGAAGGCTTTGCCTTCAACCCCGAAGAACGCACGACGGACCAGCGTACCGGAAGAGAGGTCCTTGAACTGCACACTGCGTGTCGGCGTGATCTTGTTCACGTCGCTGCTCTGCATGTAGTTCACATCATCGAACTGGAAGCGGGCCCGAATAGCCATCGTGAAGCGCCCGTCTCCGCTTTTGATGGTCGGCCGCGCGTTGTCGAATGACCACGTGGTGTCGTTGAAGTTCTGTTCGAGAGTCACAAGGCGCGTGTGCTCCGCCTCGTCGCGGTCACGCTGTGCATCCAGTTGCTTTTCGAGTCCTGCGACGCGCTGCTCGAGCTCGGCATTCGTCCCAGCCGCCTCGGGGGCTGCTGCTGTCGGTGACTCGGTCTGAGCCACCGCGACCTCCGTCGTCGTCGTCTGCCCGGGATTTCCGACACGGTGGTGACGCGGACGCGCCGTCACGGCGGTTCTGGGGTTCCCCATTTCCGCGCGATGAACTTCGGCTTCGAGCGCATCGATACGGCGCTCGAGCTCCGCAATGGTCCGAGAGTTCGCGCCAACTGCAACCCGTTTGGTTCCCAAAGGGTGGTGGTGGCGGTGATGTTTGGTCACCGTGGTGGTTGTCGTTGTTGTGGCGGCCTGCGCACCAGCTGTCCCAGACAGCAACAGCGCTCCGCCGGCCACTCCGGCGAGCAATCGCAGCTTCCCCTGCATTGTTGGTCTCCAAATTGAGGAGAGCCGAAATCGGAGCCGCGGGCGAAAACCCCCGCCCGGACTCAGCGGCCCCCTTTCGGGTCCCGGAGTGGCAGGGACGGACGAAGGCTATGTGACGCTTTAGTAAAGGTTTAATGACAGTGGCCCGCGTCCCTCTCTAACTCAGGGTTAAGGCGCACCCGTCATGCTGGGGCAAATGTTAGCGCCGGGTCGGGTGTGGCAAACGACGGTTCGATCATCATCAAACGCATTAAGAAGGCCGGCCACGGTGAGCACCATGGCGGCCAATGGAAGGTCGCTTACGCGGATTTCGTGACCGCCATGATGGCGTTCTTCCTGCTGATGTGGCTGATAAACACCACCACGCCGGAGCAGAAGCGCGGGATCGCCGACTATTTCGCGCCTCAGAGCATCTCGCAAACG
>DASXGS010000370.1:0-5857 GCA_036488975.1 Rhizomicrobium sp.
CTTGGCGAAATAGTTCGGCCCGCTTGCGTCGGTGACCTGGCGCAACCGCAATTCATATCCCGCGATCTGCATCGAACTTCCCGGCGCCAGCACATCGGAGGCTTCGGCGCGCCACACGGTGGTGCCCGCAATCCCGATCAGCGTCACACCAAGACCCGCATGCGCCAGCGCCGAGGCTAGCGCACTCCAGCCGAAGCTGCGATCGCGCAGCCGCTTGCGTGCGTCGATGACGCTGCTGCCGATCACCCAGGTCGCCAGCGCAAGCGCTGCGGCAGCGGAGAGTGAGCGCGGCACGGCAATGGCGAACACGACGAGCGCTGCAACCGCACCGGCGCCAAAGGCGGGCGAGAGCGTCCGGATGGTCTCGCGCAAATTACCATGGCGCCACCCGAGCCGCGGCCCGAAAGGTACCAGCGCCAGCAGCACGAGAAAAATCGGTGCGAAGGTGATCGCGAAATAAGGCGCGCCCACAGAGATTTTCTTTCCCGTCAGCGCGTCGAGCGCAAGCGGGTACAGGGTTCCGACGAACACCGTCGCCGCTGCAGCCGTGAGCAGTACATTATTGAGCAGCAGGCTCATCTCGCGGCTGATCGGATGGAAGGCGCTGCCGCCCTCAAGCTTCGGCGCGCGCCAGGCAAACAGCGCCAGCGCTCCGCCGATTGCCGCCACCAGCATCATCAGAATGAAGGTGCCGCGCCGCGGGTCGTTAGCGAAGGAATGCACCGAGGTGAGCACGCCCGAACGCACCAGGAAGGTGCCCACGAGACTGAGCGAGAATCCTATGATGGCCAGCAGCAGCGTCCAGGTGCGGAACGCGCCGGTGCGTTCGGTGGCGAGCGCGGAATGCAGCAGGGCAGTGGCGATCAGCCACGGCATCAGCGATGCATTCTCCACCGGATCCCAGAACCAAAATCCACCCCAGCCGAGCGTGTAGTACGCCCACCAGCTCCCGCCGGTGATGCCGAGCGTAAGTGCAATCCACGCCGCCAGCATGAAGGGACGCGCAGCACGGGCCCATAGCGCATCGGCTTCGCCCGTAATGAGACCCCCAGCCGCGTAGGCGAACGCGGCGGACAAACCGACATAACCCACGTAGAGAAGCGGCGGGTGGAACGCGAGGCCGGGATCCTGCAGCAGCGGATTAAGTCCTGCACCTTCAAACGGCGGTGGATCGAGCCGCACGAACGGATCCGAGGTGAGCAGTATGAACAGCAGGAACGCCGCCGCCAGCAGCCCCTGCACCCCAAGCGCCGCAGACGTGAGCCGGGCGCCCCCGCGCTCAGCAAACGCAATGAAGCCGGAGTAGAGCGCCAGCACGAAGACCCATAACACCATCGAGCCTTCGTGGTTGCCCCATGCGCCAGTGAGCTTGTAGAGCAGCGGCTTCGCCGTGTGCGAGTTCTGCGCCACGTCGAGAATGCTGAAATCCGAGGTGACGAAGCCCCAGATCAGTGCGCCAAACGCCAGGCTGACGAACACCAGCAGCCCGGTCGCAGCCCCCGCGGCGATGGCTGCTGCCTGCGCCCCGTTTCTGCGCGCGCCGGCTAACCCCGTCAGCGCCTGCACGATGGAAAGCGCTAGCGCGAGCGACAACGCAAGCTGGCCGATTTCACCGGTCACGTGCCGCCTTCCTTCCATCGGCCAGCCCGCTTCAGCGCGTCCACGACTTCCGGCGGCATGTAGCGCTCGTCGTGCTTCGCCAGCACCTCGCTGGCGCGGAACACGCCTGCTTGTGTGAGTGCGCCGGTTGCGACCACGCCCTGCCCTTCGCGAAACAAATCCGGCAGCGTGCCGCTGTACTCGATCGGCACGCGCTTGCGTCCATCCGTCACCACGAAGCGCACATCGGCGCCAGAGCCATGCGCGACGCTGCCTTTCTCCACCAGACCGCCGATACGGAACGAAACATCGGCAGGCACATGTTTCACGGCGATATCCGACGGGCTGTAAAAATAAAGCACATTGTCCTGCAGTGCGCGCACGACCAGTGCCGCTCCAGCCGCCGCGGCGACTACGACGGCAAGCGCAAAATAAAGGCGGCGGCGCTTCTTGGGGCTCATTCTGCTCATCTGCGGAGTTGTCAACTATAACCTTAGGGTCACTCACTCAAACGCTGCAGCGCAGCGCCTGCGGGGTCCCAGCTACCGCGCTTGACGCATTGTGCCTACATATAGAGTGTCGAGCCAAGTTTTGCCGGCCCTTTCCGTATGCTGTCCAGATATGTCGCCGCCATTGTCCGCACCTGCACCGCCGCTGCCGGTTGGATCGCGATCGCGGCGCTGCTGCTTGGAATCGCTTCGGCCGGCTACGCGGTCAAGAACTTCCAGATCGATACCAACAGCGACAATCTGGTTTCCCCGAATGCCGACTGGCGGCAGAATGAAATCCGCTACGACAAGGCATTCCCGCAGCAGAACAACAGCATCGCCATCGTAATCGACGGCGCCACCGCCGAACGCGCCGACGAGGCGGCGGGCGCGCTGGCGACGGCACTTTCGAACAATCATAAGCAGGTCTATTCCGTGCGACGGCCGGATGGCGGGCCGTTCTTCACGCGGGAAGGGCTGCTGCTGATGCCTTTGCCCGAGTTGAAGCAGACCATCGACACATTGGTGAAAGCGCAGCCCTTCCTGGGCGGGCTGGCGGCCGATCCGAGCCTGCGCGGCGTGATGAAAACGCTGGACACTTCTCTGCTCGGCGTGACCGGTGGGGAAACGACACTCGCAAGCCTCGACAAACCGATCACAGCCTTCAATTCAACGCTGACGGATGTACTTCTGCACAAGCCGGCGCTGTTCGGCTGGAGCGGGCTTCTGGCGGGCAAAGGTAATTTGTCGCGCACGCGCCGTTTCGTTCAGGTGCAGCCGAAGCTCGATTTTTCGGCGCTGATGCCAGGCGTGAAAGCGACGCGGGCGATTCGCAATACCGCCAAACGGCTGGGCCTCAACCCGGCGAGCGGTGTCCGCGTCCGCATCACAGGACCCGTGCCGATGGCGGACGACGAATTCGCCAGCATCACCGACCACGGCGCATTGCTGGGCGGGCTGATGCTCGGGGCCACCCTCGTTATGCTGTGGCTGGCGCTCCGGTCGGTGCGCATGATCCTCGCGATTTTCGCCACGATTATTATCGGCTTGGCGATTACCACCGCCCTCGGGCTGCTGATCTACACGCGGTTCAACGTAATCTCGGTGGCATTCATCGTGCTGTTTGTAGGGCTGGGTGTGGATTTCGGCATCCAGTTCTGCGTGCGCTATCGCGCCGAGCGGCATCGTCTCGGGAACCTCGATGAGGCGCTGGCCCACACCGGCTCCTTCGCCGGCCCTGGCCTGACGCTGGCCGCTGTGGCGGCAGCGCTTGCCTTCTACTCATTCTTGCCGACCAATTATGCGGGGCTTGCGCAGCTGGGAGGCATCGCCGGGACCGGCATAATCGTCACCTACATTCTCAGCATCACGCTACTGCCCGCCTTCCTGCGCCTGCTTCAACCGACCCAAGAAGCCGAGGAAATCGGCTTCAGCCAGCTGAGGCCGATGGACCACTTCCTCACCCACAATTGCAAGCGCGTGCTGATCGGTGCCGCGGTCGTGGCCTTTCTGGGTACGTGCGCCATTCCGTTCATGCACTTCGACTCCAACCCCCTCGACCTGCGCAATCCGAAATCGGAATCGGTGGCGACTGCGCTCGATCTGATGAAGAACCCCGAAACCTCTCCCAATTCGATCAACGTGCTTCGGCCATCGCTCGCGCAGGCGCGCGCGCTCGCAGATCGGTTGTCGAAGCTGCCGCAGGTGTCGCAGACGCTGACCGTCGAAAGCTTCGTGCCGGACAATCAGGAGCGGAAGCTCGCCATCATCCACGATGCTGCCAACCTACTCGACACGGTGTTCCACCCGTTCTTTGTGGCGCCACCGCCGCACGATGCAGATGTCATTGCTGCGCTGCGAGGCACCGCCAATTCTCTGCGCAAAGCTGCAACGACTGCGAAAGGCGCGCCGGCCGATCACGCGCGCGCGTTGGCAGCCACGCTCGATCGCCTCGCGCGGGCTGATCCGGCTGCACGTGCGCACGCAGGAGCAGCCTTCATACCCGGATTGAAAAGCCTGCTCGCGCAGTTGAATACCGTAATGCATCCAAACCCAATCCGCTTCGGGACGCTGCCGCTCGATCTCAAACGCGACTGGATTTCGCCAGATGGGCAGTACCGCGTGCAGGTCTCTCCCGTGGGGAACCCCAACGGCCGGCAGCTGCGCACCTTCACCCGCGCCGTGATGGCCGCAGCACCCGACGCAACCGGCACCCCGGTCATTATCCTCGAATCGGCCCACACCATCGTGTTCGCGTTCGTGGAAGCGGGCATTATCTCCTTTGTGTCCATCGTAATCCTTCTGTTCCTCGTGCTGCGCCGTTTCGGCGATGAGATGATGACGCTGGTTCCGCTGGTGCTGGCCGGGGTGCTGACAACGGCAACCGCCGTGCTGTTCGGCATCCAATTCAATTTCGCGAACATCATTGCCCTGCCTTTGCTGTTCGGCGTGGGCGTGGCGTTCGACATCTACTTCGTCATGTGGTGGCGGGAGGGACGGCGCAACCTGCTGGAGTCGCCACTGACGCGCGCAGTGCTGATGAGCGCCGGCACCACAGCCGCCGCGTTCGGCACGCTCTCGCTGTCGAGTCACCCCGGGACGGCCAGCATGGGCCTGCTGCTGATGATCTCGCTGTTCTGGATTTTGGTCACAATGCTGGTCGTGCTGCCCGCGCTATTGCATCGACTGCTGCCGAACGAAGGGCTCGAGCTCCAAGCAGTCGCAGAACCGGAGGAGTAGAATCAGCCGCCCTTCAGATTGGCGTCGGCAAGCGCGTTCAATTTCTGGGTAAGCGAAGCGGCACCCCCGTTTTTGAGTGTGGCAGCGTATTCCGACCGCTTGGTGGCCACCTGGCTGACAAAGCCATTGGCGTACACATCTTCGATCTTCCAGCCGCCATGCGCATTGTCGAGCTTGTAGATGAACGAAATCGGCGAGTTGCCCGACCGCATCATCTGCGTGGTGACAATTTTCTCTCCGCCGCGGTCCTGCACCTGCGGATTGGTGACGAACTGCTCGCCATTGTACCCGTCGAAGTTGCGCGCGTACTGGGCAATGGTGGTGCGCCGGAAAGCATCAATGATGTTCTTGCGGTCCGCGGCGGACATATTGGCCCAGTCGGGCCCCACGATGGCCTGTGTCATGGCCTCAAAGTCGAACGCGGCATCTACCGCGGGCGCAAGCTTATTGTAGCGACCCTGCACCCCCAGCTGCTTTGCCTGCTTCATGGAATCGAGCAGCGCATTGTGAAGGGTCTCCACCGGCTTCACTGGGTCGCTGGCGCCTGCCGCAGGAGCGCCGGACGCGGCCGCCGTGGCCCCGGTGGTGGTCTTGTGGATCTTCGAGGCTGCGACGGCCGGGCTGCAAAGTGAAACCATGAGCGGAAGGGCGATCAGGCGGAGGGCTCTGTTCATCGGACAATCCTCAAATGGATGAGACGGCACCTGCTGGATGAGGGGGCACCTGCGGCGAAGCCGCCGGTCCTCTGTAAACAGCCTATCTTATCGAAAGTTGCACGTCTGCCCGGCCTGTGCAGGACACAAAATTCCCGATTGGCAGACGCCTGAAGTTTGCGCAAACATGACGTCACCCAGGCGTACGGGAGGCAATGATGACGGTTGGCTGGCGCAAACTGATCCACATCCTGGCACTGTCTGTTGTTGCGGGGACGGTGGCCAATGCGGCAACTCCGGTCGAGACTTTCGTGCAGCAGAACATCGACCACGGCATTGCGTTGCTGAAGGACACGAGTCTGGACGATGCGGTGCGGC
>DASXGS010000380.1:0-6290 GCA_036488975.1 Rhizomicrobium sp.
TACAGTCGATCCCGCGCACCGGATGCGCACTTATGACTCCGTTGCCGGTTACACCGACAACCCCGCCTACGCCGTCAACATTTCTGATCTTGCCAGCAGCTCGACCGGCCTTCACCAAATCTATACGGTGCCGGAAGGGAAAATCTTGCTGATAAGATCTTTCAGCTGGGCCTATTTTAACAACACCGAAGGCAGCAATAACTATTTTTATTTATATGACGGAGGAAACAACATCCTCTTCAACACAGAAGGCCTTCACGTTGCCGATAATTCGTCGTCAACGTTCGAGCCCGGAATTCTTGTGCCCGCCGGCGCGCTGCAGGCGGCCTACTACGGTTCCGGATCTGGGCGCATTTACATTCAGGGCGATCTGATACCGGCCGGCGCTGCACGGCTGGTCTCGCAGATAGTCAGGCACGGCAGATCGCCGTCGCCGATGCGGCCGCAGTAGGGGTCCGGAAAGTCTTTCAACGCCTGCGCGACTTCGTGGGCGCGCTTGCCCACGCCGCGCAGCGCACTGGGTTACGCGGATAGCGGCTCGCGGATCTCGAGCGGCTCAAAACCGCCGTGGTCAAAGACAAAGGCGTTCAGGGCACAAGCGCCCGTCGAACCGAGCGCTGCAATCAGCCAGACGAACCCGGCTTCGCCGGCGGCAGCCAGATCGCGCGGCGACGGTTCGGAAACTCCGTTCGGGTGCGAATGATAACAGCCGATGATTTCGCGGCCTGTGCCGCGCAGGGCCCGCAGCAGCGTAAACTGGGCCTGCGGATCTATTTCGAAACGGTCGTCACGTTCGGCAATGTTCAAAGCGGGGTGCGCGAGGAAGATCTCCGCGGCCCCATCGTTGGTATGGCCCACCAGCAATCCGCAGCATTCGCGGGGAAAGCCGGCGCGGGCTTCGTCTTCGATCTGCGCACGCAGCGAAGTGGCGATGAGCAGGCGTTCGATCACTTCGGCGCGACGATGCGGCTCACCACCCGGCCGGAGACATCGTCGACAATCTCGATCTCTTCGCCCTGGTCGGTCTTGATACGCAGGATCACGTGGCCGGAATCGACCTTCATATCCGTGATCTTGGCGCCATTGCCGAGCTGATAGAGCTCCGGATTGGTGTTTTCAGTCTCCGAGGCGGTGCCATGGCCGGTGAGCCGCCAGACGAAACCGACCACCAGCGCAATCAGCGCCAATGCGATGAGCACCGCGAGAATGATGACGAGAGCGCGTGCCGCGCGGTAGCTTGCGGAGTTTCGCGGATCGTCATTGGCGGGAACGGTGGTGGACATATCTGACAAGGCGAATTCCTCCGAAGTCGGAATGATACGCCACGCGCACGTCGGCGCGGACCATGCCGGCTGGCGCCTTGACCGATTTCTGGCCGCGAGCATCCCCGATCTCAGCCGCTCCCGACTTCAGGCGCTGCTCGCGGGCGGCGCCATCTCCCGCGGCGGTCAAACGATAAGAGACGCCAACACGCGGGTCAAACCCGGGGAGACATACGAGATCGCTGTGCCCGCGCCCGCGCCCGCCATTCCGCAGGCGCAGGCCATTCCGCTCGCCGTGGTCTATGAAGACAGCGACCTTATCGTGATCGACAAGCCGGCGGGACTCGTCGTGCATCCGGCGGCCGGCAATCCAGACGGAACGCTGGTGAATGCGCTTATCGCCCATTGCGGTAACTCGCTCAGCGGTGTGGGCGGCGTGGCGCGGCCGGGCATCGTGCACCGGCTGGACAAAGACACCAGCGGGCTTCTGGTCGCGGCAAAGAACGATCGTGCCATGGCAAGTCTGGCGCGCCAGTTCGCCGCACGCACCATCGAGCGCGCCTACCATGCGGCGGCATGGGGCGCGCCGCGCGCGGGTGAAGGCATCATCGAAGGTGACATTGGGCGCAATCCGTTCGATCGCAAGCGCATGGCGATCGTGCGCACGCAGGGAAAACCAGCGCGCACGCGCTACCGCATGCTGGAGCGTTACGGCAATGACACGCGCGCATTTGCGAGT
Organism: Rhizomicrobium sp.; assembly: GCA_036488975.1. Taxonomy (GTDB): domain Bacteria; phylum Pseudomonadota; class Alphaproteobacteria; order Micropepsales; family Micropepsaceae; genus Rhizomicrobium. Next base: position 2,002 of record DASXGS010000380.1, read on the forward strand.
CTCATCGAATGTCGGCTGGAAACCGGACGCACGCACCAGATCCGCGTGCACCTTGCGCATCTCGGCCATCCGCTGATCGGCGATTCGGTGTATGGCCGGACGCGGCGGCCGCCGCGCGCCAAAACCGAGGCTGAGACGAAAGCCTACCTTGCGGCCGCAGAGTTCCCGCGGCAGGCTCTGCATGCGTGGCTTCTCGGTTTCCAGCATCCCAGCACGCACAAGCACGTGCGGTTCGAGTCGCCTTGGCCTCAAGATTTCACCGAGTTAATCGACGCGCTACGCGGATTGAAAAATGATGTTTAAGTCACCATATCTTCGCTTTGCGGCGCGGGGGCTCGATTGGTCCATCCTCACGCCCGCGGGTTATCTCGTATGTATCAGGCTGGGCGAACAAGGGGTCTATGAATGAGCCACCGCGGCGTTCCCGCCCTTCAGGGCGAAGGGGGATTATCGCGATACCTTTCGGAGATCCGGAAGTTCCCGCTTCTGGAGCCGGAAGAGGAGTACATGCTGGGCAAACGATGGCGCGAGCATGAGGACCCCGAAGCTGCGCGCCGGCTTGTCGCATCCCATCTGCGTCTCGTTGCGAAGATTGCAATGGGCTATCGCGGCTATGGCCTGCCAGTTTCCGAAATCGTCGCGGAAGGCAATGTGGGGCTGATGCAGGCCGTGAAGCGTTTCGAGCCGGACCGCGGATTCAGACTTGCGACCTATGCCATGTGGTGGATCCGCGCGGCGATCCAGGAATACATCTTGCGCTCCTGGAGCCTGGTGAAGATGGGCACCACCGCGGCGCAGAAGAAGCTGTTCTTCAACCTGCGGAAGGCGAAGACCAAGATCAATGCGATCGAGGAAGGCGACCTGACGCCAGAGCACACCAAGGAGATCGCGCGCCAGCTCGCCGTGCCCGAGCAGGAAGTGATCAACATGAACCGGCGGCTGACGGCGCCGGATTCCTCGTTGAACGCACCGTTGCGGTCGGAGTCTGAATCCGAGTGGCAGGATTGGTTGGCCGACGAAACGCTCGACCAGGAAAGCCGGCTCGCCGAATCCGAAGAAATGGGCGAGCGGCATGATCTGCTTACGGTCGCCATGGGCGAATTAACCGACCGCGAGCGCGATATTCTCCAGGCCAGGCGGCTCCAAGACGAGCCGAAGACGCTGGAAGAGTTGTCGCAGAAGTACGGCGTCTCCCGCGAGCGCGTGCGGCAGATCGAGGTGCGCGCGTTCGAAAAATTGCAGAAGGCAATGAAGGCGGCGCTGGCCGACAAGCGCCGCCAGACCGCCGTCCACCAGCCCGCGGCGTAATCTTCACGAACATTGCTGCCATGCAGGCCCGCGCATTCAAATGCGTCGCGCGCGCGAGATATGATTCTCGCCAGTTCCGAGGACGTACGGCGATGAACCTGAAAATGTGGCAGGTGGACGCGTTTGCGAACAACCCGTTCGAGGGCAACCCTGCGGCTGTCGTCCCCGTGGAGCGATTCCCCGACGCCTCGGTGATGCAGAAGATTGCGAACGAAAACAACCTCGCGGAAACCGCGTTCTTCGTGCGGAAGTCTTCGGGGCAATACGATTTGCGCTGGTTCACGCCGGAAAGCGAAGTCGATCTGTGCGGCCACGCAACCTTGGCAAGCGCGTGGCTGATTTTCGAGGAACTCGATCCCGAACTGAAGCAGGTTTGTTTCGAGACGCGGTCGGGCACACTGGCGGTCGATCGCGGCCGCGACGGAAGGCACAGCATGTCGCTGCCGTCCGATCCAGTGGTGCCGCTGGAAGCGCCACCGGACTTCGCGCGGTCCATCGGCGATGCGCTCGGCACAGTCCCACCGAAAGAGCTTTATCGCGGGCGCTATGTGATGGCGGTGTGGGACCAGGGCGGCGCAGTGCGCGGCATCAAGGGTCCGGGCGACATCGGCCGCGTGCTTCGGTCGGTCAATTGCTGGGGCCTCATTGCCACCGCTCCGGACGATCAGACCAATGATTTCATCTCGCGCTTCTTCGCGCCCGACAAGGGCGTGCCGGAAGACCCGGTGACCGGTTCGGCGCATTGCGCGCTGACGCCGTTCTGGGCGAAGCGACTTGGCAAAAAGGCGCTGAGGGCGCGGCAGGTGAGCCCACGCGGGGGCGATCTTCTGTGTACGGATGACGGCGAGCGCACTGTCCTCGCCGGGCCCTGCGCGCTTTACATGCGGGCGGAAATCACGTTTTAGCGCGTATCGCTATCGTCGGAGCAACCGCGGCCGAATTGCGCGAGGCCTTCTTCGAGATAGTCGCCGAGCAGTGGCAGCCCCAATAGATATTGCGCCGTGCGGTTGTTATGCTCCTGCCGCGCGATCGTGAGCGCCTCATTCCACTCGGTCTTGTCGTAGGTGCCGCGGCCCAGCCACGCCAGCGCCACCAGATTCAGCTGCTCCTCGATATCGAGCCCGCCAATGAAATCCGTGAGTTCTCGAAACACGGGATCATCCGGCTTATCCTCGAGGACATCGGTGAAGCCGTCATCGATCGCATCCGAGCCGGAATTCGGATCGGCGTTGCCTTCCTTCACGTCGAACTGCCTCGCTTTCACGATGACAAAGCACACTTTGTCCGTTGCGATGCCTAGCTCGAGCGAATCGGTATCCACTTGCGGCTGCGTAGCGGCGGGCATGGTGGGGCTCCGGCAATTCCATCAAAGGAACGCGTGGCGGCCGGTGCTCGTTCCGGCCTCTATAGCGCCGTGATGAGAAGCGAGGACTATTGCGGCGTATCGGCCCAGCCATATTTCAGAACGACGGACAACGTCCATTGCTCGCCGGCGCCGGCGTCAACCGAGCGCACATCATCCAGCTGCCATCCCGTTTTGCCGCGCTCGAAGTAATAGTGCAGTTCGTGCGACTTGCCTGCGTTCTTGAACGTCGCGATCACGATCTTGCGGTCTTTTGTGCTCTCCACATCGACGGACCGGATTTTCACATTGCTCAGCTGCCAATCCTGCGCGCCTGTCCAGATGTCGAAATCGAGCCGGCCGACCTCGCCGCCCGCTTCCCGTTTGTCGAGCGCCGTCAGCGCAGCCAGCCGCGGTGAATAGATGTCTTCCGGCGGCGTATAAGGCTTGTTGGCCGTCGCATGTGCCATCCGCGCGAACAGCGTTTCCACGAATGCGGCCGGATCCGGAATGTTCGTTGCCGCCCCGCCCTCCGGCGCGGCAAGCACGCTGAGCAATCCGATAACCGCAACCATCCACACTTTGCGCATGCAAATTCCCCTCGCCCGCTACGCATCGGTTGTAGCGCGGTTGACCCGGGGTCTGCGAATCCCTAGCTTGGAATTGGGACACGCCGCCCCAACGCGGCGCGATCATTCTGGAAGGAATGACGATGACCGGTACAAAGCCGGCCGTGCGCCCTGCACGGCCTTTTTTTTCGTCCGGACCCTGCGCCAAGCGCCCGGGATGGACACCTGAATTCGCGAACCGCGCGCTGCTTGGCCGCTCGCACCGTTCCAAACCCGGCAAGGCGAAGCTAAAGGAGAGTATCGACCGCACGCGGGCACTGCTTGGCATTCCTATGGACTTCCGCGTGGCGATTGTGCCGGCCTCCGACACCGGCGCCGTCGAAATGGCGATGTGGAATTTGCTCGGCCCGCGGCCCGTGGATGTGTTCGCCTGGGAAAGCTTCGGACAGGACTGGGTTATCGATACGGTGAAGCAGCTCAAGCTGAACGCCGCGGTTCACAGCGTGCCTTACGGCGAACTCCCGGAACTGCGCCTGCCAAAGGACCACGATGCCGTGTTCGTGTGGAATGGGACCACCAGCGGCGTGCGCGTGCCCAACGGTGATTGGATTCCGGCCGACCGCGACGGCGTGACGATCTGCGATGCGACCAGTGCGGCGTTCGCGATGGAGTTGCCGTGGGACAAGCTCGATGCGGTCACGTTTTCCTGGCAGAAGGCGCTGGGGGGTGAAGCGGCGCACGGCATGCTGGTACTGTCACCGCGTGCCGTGCAGCGGCTGGAGACGCAGACGCCGCAATGGCCGATGCCGAAAATCTTCCGGCTGGTGAAGAACGGCAGGCTCATCGAAGGCGTGTTCGTTGGCGAAACGCTCAACACGCCGTCCATGCTGGCGGTGGAAGACTACCTCGACACGCTTGGGTGGGCGGAAGCGGCCGGCGGCTTGCCGGCGCTGATCGGCCGCTCGCGGGCGAATTTCCATGCGCTGTCGAACTGGGTGCGCGAGAGCGACTGGGTGGATTTCCTCGCCCGCGATCCGCGCGCGCGTTCCAACACGTCCGTGTGCCTTCAA
>DASXGS010000421.1:0-3787 GCA_036488975.1 Rhizomicrobium sp.
GGTTTGAGCCTGTCGGAGTTGCACGAGCCTGAGGTGTGCTGCGGTTTTGGGGGATTGTTCTCGGTGAAGTACCCGGAAATTTCCGAGCGCATGGCGGATGACAAAATCGCCGATGCGCAGGCCACCGGTGCTGAGCTGATGCTGGGCGGCGATCTGGGCTGCCTGTTGCATCTCAAAGGGCGTATGCAGCGCAAGGGCATCAACATGCGGGTGCGGCACGTGGCGGAAGTACTGGCCGGCACGGATACGCCGGCGCTGGGCGAATGAACCAGGATCCGCGCGCGTTCCGGGAAGCAGGGCAGGCAGCGCTGCACGATCCCGGCTTGCGCATCGCGCTCAGCCGACTGAAAACGCATTTCGCGCTCAACCGCGCGCTGGCGGTGGAGCGCTATGGCGACTGGGAGGCGTTGCGCGAGCAGGGCTGCGCCATCCGTGACTACGCGCTCGCCAATCTCGACACGCTGCTTGAGCAGTTCGAGCGCGCGGTGACGGCGCGCGGCGGACAGGTCCACTGGGCTCGCGATGCCAAGGAGGCACGCGAGATCGTGCTCGGTGTTCTACGCCAGCACGGCGCGAAAACCGTCACCAAGGGCAAGTCCATGGTGAGCGAGGAAATCGGGTTGAACCCGTTCCTCGAAGCCAACGGCGTCGTGCCGGTGGAAACCGATCTCGGCGAATACATCGTACAGCTGCGGCACGAACCGCCCAGCCATATCATCGCGCCGGCTTTCCACCTCAACAAGGAAGACGTGGCGACCACGTTTCGCGAGGCACATACCACGCTTGATCCAGACCGGCTGCTGGTGGAACGCACGGAACTAGTCGCCGAAGCGCGGCGCATGCTGCGCGCGGAGTTCGAAGCAGCGGATGCCGGAATCACGGGAGCGAATTTTCTCGCCGCCGAGGAAGGCGCGGTTATGCTCGTCACCAACGAGGGCAATGGCGATCTCACGCGCCTGCTGCCGAAGACGCACATCGTGCTTACCGGGCTGGAGAAGGTGGTCACCAACCTGGAGCACGGGGCCGTGCTGTTGCGATTACTCACGCGCTCGGCGACGGGCCAGGACATCTCCAGCTATGTGACGGTGATGAGCGGCCCACGGGCGGCGGATGAGAGTGACGGGCCAGAGAACTTTCACGTGGTGCTGGTGGACAATGGCCGCACGCGGCTGCTTGGCACCGAAGCGGAAGAAGTGCTGCGCTGCATCCGTTGTGCGGCATGCCTCAACCATTGCCCGATCTATGCGTCGGTTGGCGGGCATACTTATGGCGCTACATACACCGGGCCAATCGGCGCTGCGCTCAATCCCGGTCTGATGGGCGTCGGCGTTGCGCACCATCATCCGAACGCCTCCACTTTCTGCGGCCGCTGCGCCGAAGTGTGCCCGGTGAAAATTCCGCTGCCGAAGATCATGCGGTACTGGCGCGCACGCGAATATGCCAGCGGGCTCGCCCCGAGAACGACAGTGTTCGGACTGAGCGTCTGGGCGTTCTTCGCCAGGCGTCCCGCGCTTTATCGTTTGTTCGTGGGAGGCGGCGCACGAGTCCTCAAGCTCCTAGCGCGCAATGGCCGCGTGCGTGCAATGCCTTTGATGAAGAACTGGTTCGCCGTACGCGATTTTCCGGCGCCGCAGGGCAAAACATTTTCTGAATTGTGGGCGGCCCGCAAATGAGCGCGCGCGACGATATTCTGTCCGCTATCCGTGCGCGTCGTCATGAGCGCGCGCCGCTGCCGCCGGTTTATGGCCCGCCGGCAATCCTCAATATCATTGATGCTTTCGTCGAGCGTGCGCGGCTCGCGAATGCCGAGGTGCGATTCATCGACAGCGTAGCCGACGTGCCGGTGGCGATTGCGGAGCTGCTACGCGCCCGCAATCTGCCGGCCATCGTGCATGTGCCACCAAGCGCATCGCAGTTGCCTTGGGACACAGCGCCGGGTCTGACGCTGGGACACACCGCACCCGGACCGGACGATGCTGCTGTTGCCATCGCGCCGTTTGGGATCGCGGAGACTGGTACACTTGCTTATCCCGCGCGCGCGGATGCTCCGGCGTCTTGGCATTTTCGCGCTGGGTTCGAGATCGCAATTGTTCGTGCGGGCACTATCCTGCTGCACATGGAGGATGTGATCGCTCGGGCGAAATCGGCAGGGTTACCCTCCACCGTGAACTTCGTCACCGGCCCTTCGCGCACCGGCGATATCGAGCAAACCCTCGAGCTCGGCGCGCACGGCCCGAAGGCTTTGGCCATTCTCGTCATTCGCGAGTGATGCGCAACGGCCTGGTCAATCAAGATTTCGCTTCCCGCCCGGATATGAATCAGTGCCGGGAATCAAACCGCTGGACGATGAATTCCTTGCCGCCATATTCGGCGAAGTGCTCCTGCGTTTCGGTGAATTTGCCGCCGGTGTAGTCCGCGATGATCCTGCGCCAGAACGTATGTGCAGCGCGGTTCGTCAGCAACTGCCGGATGATCCATTCGCCAGCGAAGCGATCGAACAGGGCGGTGGCCATGCGACGGCCGGCGCCATGGCGGCGATATTGGCGCGCGACGAAAAACTCACCCATGTCGTAACGCGGCGACGCCTCGTTCATGCGCACCACGAGCGCAAATCCCGCCGGGTGGCCGTCGATGCACGCGAGAAAAGGCAGGCCCTGCCAATCCCCGGGCCACGCTCGGGACGCGCGAGGCCTGCCCCAGTAAGGATCGAACGTGTCCCCGACATCGAAATCGCCGTTCGGCTCGAACGGCCATCCGCCATGTTCCGCCATGTCGTACATGTAAAAGCGCGCCAGGTTGATGACGATCGGATACTCCGCATCGCCCGCGGCAACGATCTCGACGTCCATGAGCGCTCTCCGTCAGCCGGGCATTCGTGCGGCAGCGCGCCTGGCCGCCTGGATCTCATTCTCCAGCGCACCAAGGAAGCGCGAACGGTCCTGCTTCGTGAATCCGGCATTGTAGGTCTGCCCGCCCGGCGTCGACTCGCGCAGATGGCGTTGCAGATCGCGCATGCCGAGCGCCATGCCGATACCGTCCTGTGTAAAGGCCTTGCCGCTCGGCCCCACTACGCGCGCGCCTTTGCCTAAGCAGCGCGCAGCGAGTGGAATATCGGCCGTGATGGCGATATCGTTGGCGCCAATGCGGTCGGCGATCCAGTCATCCGCCGCGTCCGCGCCTGCCGCCACAGTGACATGCCGGAACAGCGGATTGGAGCTCGGCCGTAAGCCTCCATTGCTGACGAGATGCACGATCAGGCCATGGCGCGCCGCGACCCGTTCCACTTCGCCTTTCACCGGACAGGCATCGCCGTCGATGTAGATTTCCACCACGGGCCGATTATGCCGCGCGGCGCTGCCGCCTGCCGTGCCATGGGCGCTTGCGCTTGTAGACGGACGGGTCAGGCCGGCGCGCCTCGCGCTTGGCTTGCGGCGTTTCGAGGGATGCGGGGCGAGCGCCGATCACTCTCAGCGGACGTTTCGTGAGCTTCTCGATGTCGCGCAGGAAACCGCGCTCGGACGCATCGCAGAACGCAACCGCGATACCGGAATTGCCGGCCCGCGCCGTGCGCCCGATGCGATGGACGTAGCTCTCCGGCTCATTCGGCAGCTCGAAATTGATGACGTGGGTGACGTCATCGATATCGATGCCGCGCGCGGCGATGTCGGTCGCCACCAATACGCGCGCGTGTCCGGAGCGAAACCGCTCCAGCGCCCGCTGGCGCGCATTCTGCGACTTGTTGCCGTGCAGCGCATCGTTGGAGACCCCGGCGCGTTCGAGATGCTCG
>DASXGS010000266.1:0-14593 GCA_036488975.1 Rhizomicrobium sp.
GCCGACGCGCTGGAACGCCGCCCGTCGCTTTCCGCCTAGCCGACTTTCAACAGCATCGTGACCGCGCCGGAACAGCAATTCGAATACGAACGTATTCCGTACCTCGTCGTGTTCGACGAGGTGTCCTCCTTCAAGGACACCTATGCCGGGCCGATCGGAAAGGTGGTGATCGAGGCGCAGCACCTGAAGCCGGCATGCAAGTCCGAATCCGTCGTCGTATTCTCGCATCCGATCGGCGGCGGCGCGTATCTACCATTGCCCGCCGCGCTCGCCCGCCTCGGCGTTCACACGATCTATTGCAACACACGTTACCGCGGCAACGACACCGCACTCATCATGGAAAAGGCGGTGCTTGATCTTGCCGCCTGCATCCGCGATGCACGCGACCGTCTCGGTTACAGGCGGGTGTATCTCGGCGGATGGAGCGGCGGCGGCGCATTATCGCTGTTCTATCAGGCGGAGGCGCAGGACCCGCGTGTCACGCACACGCCGGCAGGCGATCCGGCGGATTTGCGCGGCGCCGGGTTCGTTCCTGCCGATGGCATGATGCTGCTTGCCGCGCACCTTTCCCGCAATCTCACGCTCACAGAATGGCTCGATCCGTCGGTCACGGACGAGGCGAATCCGTTCGACCGCGATCCGAAATTGAATCTGTACGGACCGGGGGCGCCCAAGCCGCCTTACTCGGCCGATTTTCTTGCGCAGTACCGGCAAGCGCAGATTGCCCGCAACCGGCGCATCACCGCGTGGGCCAAAAAGCAACTGGCAGAATTGCACGCGAGTTGTCTGCACAATTACGAGCGCTGCTTCACCGTGCAGGGTACGATGGCGGACCCGCGGTTTCTCGATCCCACGGTCGATCCGAATGGCCGCAAGCCAAATTGGTGTTTCCTCGGCGACCCCGCGGTGGTGAACGATGGCCCCGTGGGTCTCGCGCGCTTCAGCACACTCCGCAGTTGGCTCTCGCAGTGGTCCTACGACGGCTCGAACGCAGATGGCTTGCGTTGCGCCGCCCGCGTCAGTTCGCCGTTGCTGGTCATCGAAAACAGCGCGGACGATGCCTGCACGCCCAGCCACGCAGCGCGGCTGATGGCGGCGGCCGTGTCCTGTCCGCAAACCCACCATGTCATCGAGGGCGCCAATCACTATTATTTTGGCCAGCCGCAGCTATGTGCGCAGGCTGCCATAAAAATCCGCGACTGGATTGCGACTCTTGAGGATTAGGGCGGCGGCGGCATCCAACGCCATGTTACGATCACATATCGCATACCGGAGGGCGCGCGGTCTCTTCAGGATACGGCGGCGGAAGCAACTGTCTGGGCGTCGAGCGCCTGCCATGTCTTCGGACCCACAATGCCGTCCGGCACAAGGTTACGATTGCGCTGAAATTGGCGAACGGCGGCCTCCGTCGCTGCGCCGAACGCGCCGTCGGAGGCAACGCCGATTTTGCCCTGCACGGTACGGACGAACTCGCCACGGTCACCGCGCCGCACAGTGGGCCGCCCTCCAGTGTCTGCAGCCGGGATCAACTGTGGCGTGCTTACAGTTCCTCGCAGGATGGCGCGCACCCCGACGCGAAACTGGTCCATGTCGAAGGAGGGGTCGTCCTTGCGGCCGGGGGCGTACTCCTTGTGGCCACAGCACATCTCGACGTCTGCTCCGATCCGCGTGAGAATGGCGGCGACGCCGCGACGATAGGCGTCCATCTGGACGTCCGGCCACAGATCCGTTTTGGCGCCGCTGTTCTCAGCCTCGATCCCGATGAAGCTGGAATTGCCGGTGATGCCCCGCCAGCTGCCCTTTCCGGCATGGTTGGCGCGCCCCGCCGCCACCACATAGTAGGTGCCGTCCCGTGCCAGGCCGAGTTGAGCCAGAGGCCCCGAAAGCGGAGGATCCTTGCGGCCGCCGATGAGCGCGTGCAGCGTTGGCATGTTGGCTTGGCTTTGCACCGCGGTGTGATGGCAGATCACTCCGCGCACAACGCCCATCTCCCCCGCACCCCGGTCCACCCAGCCGGGGACTTCGGCAACTTTCAATCCCGCGCCGCGCAAGACTTCGGGCAACCATGTGAGGCTGTAGGGCATGGTTTCCTCCTATCCGTGCTGATTTGCCGGTGGTGAAGCTTCGACGCCACCCGTCGCCGGCGGCAGCTCGGCATCGGAAGTTTGATCGGTTGCCGGAACCGCGGCACCCGTGAGGCACCCTTCGGCATCGTCATCCTGCGGTAGGGGTTGCGGTGACGCGGCCGCCGCTGGTTGCCCCGAGGATGCGCTTCCCGCGATCGACTGGGCCAGCGGAACTGACGGATTTCCACCGGCTGAAGGTGCACCGGATACTGTCCCTGCGCCCCCGGCCAGAGGATTGCTGCTTATTGACGAGGAAATCTTGGTCAACATGTCGCCCACGAGGCGCTCAGAGAACCCGGCAAGGAACGCCACCAGGATCGCGACATAAGTGGCCGGGTCAGCACCCGGGCATGGGCCCTTCGGCGGACACGGCGCGAGGATCGGCGTTCCATTGATGCTCAGCGAGATCAACCGCCCGCGCAGCAGCGAGTAAAGGACAGCGGCGGAAAGCGCTCCGATCAGAATTCGCAAGATGGCATCGACGGAATTTTCCCGTTGCTGCAAGTCCGTCAAAATTGCTCTGCTTCGAATGTCGAGCGCGATCGAGAACAATGCGCCCAGGGCGCCGAAGCTTGCCGCCGCCCACAGCGGTTTGAACTCGAGCGGAATTGTGCTCAGCGGGCTCGAGAAAAAGGTGGTGACGATCAGCAGCGCGAGCGTCGCAACTGCCGCGACGACAACATATTTGCTCCGGGCCACGGATGTGCGCTCAGCCAGGATATCCGCCTTGATGACGTTGAGGAGGGCAAGTGCGCTCAATGGATCGTTCTGCAGAGCCATGACCAGAGCGTCCGCAACTCTGCGGTCAAACAATCTTGCCTTCGACTGTTCCCTTGGATCGCCGCTGTTCCGCCAGCCATCCACCAGACCGTTGATCTCGCCGCGAACAGGATTGAGGGCAGCCAGCTTTTTGCGCTGATCGTCCGCCGTTGCCGGCTCGTCCGCATATTGAACAACAACGCGTTCCGGCGTGCGAAAGACCGCGTATATCTTCTCAGCCTTGCTGTAGACTGTATCGATGCGCGCGCCAGTCGAATCCAACTGACCGATATTGATCGCGCCAACGGTAGATTCTGCCACGATGTCCCCCCGGAAACCGTCCGCCAACAATACAATATAGCAGAAATGAGCAGGCAAAGAAACTGCTGTTTCGCAGCCCGCACACCAGTGTTGGAGTCTGGTCATCCGGGGCTCTCTTCTTGCAGCCAAAGAGCTTGAGGTGCCAGGTTCATGGCGCTCGACTATTTGGCCGATAGAGCGCTCAAGCAGCATCTCGCTTGGGCAGTGACAACCAAAGCAGTCGCCTCGGCTACGGCAGTTCTTGCGAAGTCGATACGTTACGCCCGATCTGGCGATAATTACCGTATTGCCGTCACCAAGGCCTGACCTCCCCTCAGGCTGACGGGCTTCTACAGCGGGGGCACAGCTTTGCGCCGCGAGACATAGGCGAGCGCGATGGCGGGCACCACGATCAGCGCGGCAAGCCAGAACGGCGTATTCACTCCCGCCTTCGAGAACGCAACCCCGGCGAAGAAGGGGCCCACCACTCGGGCGAGGGCCCCCGTCGCATTGTTCAAGCCCAAATACTGTCCCTGATGCCGCCAATCGACATTGCGCGAGATCAGGGCCGCCACATTCGGCCATGCGATGGATTGCCCGAAGGCGCTGAGCGCCAAAAGCGGCACAACCATGAGCGCGCCGGTGGACCACGGCTGTAGCGAGAGAAAAACGGCCGTCGCCGCCATCCCTGCGGCGAGGACACGCGCCTCGCCGTAGCGCCGCGACAATCGCCCCACGAGCACGATCTGGCAGAACGCCGCCACGACGCCCACGACGGCAAACGCACTCCCCACTTCGCGAGGGCCCCAACCAAACCGCGCCGCCGTCCACAATCCGAAGATCGATTCGATCCCGGTGAAGGCGCAGCCGGCGAGAAACGTCACCAGCATCAGGCGCCGGATGACCGGCTTGGCGAGCGCATCGCCGAGCACGGCCCAGCGGCTGGCCTGGTCGCTGAAGGTGTGGGTACGCGCGCGGCTCTCGCGCACGAACAGCACGATGCAGGCAACGCAGGTCACCGACAGGGCCGAGCACACCATCAGCGGGATGCGGAAGCCGATATGCCCGGCGGCAGGGTGCGCCAGCAATCCGCCGAGCGCAGGCCCCACGATGAAACCGATATTGAAGGCGGCGCCCAAGAGCGCCATGCGGCCGGAGCGGCGGTCGGGCGGTGTCACGTCGGCGATATAGCCCTGGATCACCGAGCCGTTGCCGCTCATCAATCCGCCCACAATGCGCGCGAAAAAGGCGAAATAGATCGTGGGTGCGTAAGCCATCGCCATGTAGCACAGGCAGTTGCCGCTCACGGTGCTGATGAGAATCGGCTTACGGCCAATGCGGTCGGACAGACGGCCCCAGAACGGCTCTCCGAAGAAGGCGCCGATGGCATAGGCCGAGAACACCAACGCGATCTGCCAGGCCGGCGCGCTGAACGATTTTGCGTAGAACGGGAGCAACGGCACCACAATGCCGAAGCCGAGCAGGTTGATGAACATCACGGAGAGCAGCGTGGGCAATGCTGCGCCACCGCCCGTGTCCGGCCGTTGCGTCTCGGTGGCGATATCCATCGGATGCGTTATTCTCGATTGCAACCAAGGGGGCAATCCGTGAAAGCACATGCGGCTGTTGCAATGGTTTTTGTGTCGCTTGTTTGTGGCGCGCGTGCCGCGGATGCGCCATCTCCTCCGGCGCAGGACTGGCGCGATGTGGCTCCCAATAATCTGGTGCTGATCGACACCCGCTATGGCGAAGTGGCGGTCGAACTCGCGCCTGAGTTCGCGTCGCGACATGTGGAGCGGGTGCGGGCGCTGATTCGCGCGCATTTCTACGAGGGGCTCTCGTTCTACCGGGTGATCGATGGGTTCGTGGCTCAGGGTGGTATTGGCGAAGGGACCGCCCCGACCAAGGATCGTCCGACGGCGGCGGCTGGGCTGAAACTGTGGCCGCCGCTGAAAGCGGAGTTCGAGCGGCCGATCGGAAGTGACCTCATCTTCACGCAGCTCGGCAACGCCGATCTGTTCGCGCCGGAAGTGGGGCACGCGGACGGCTTTCCGGTCGGCCGCGATCCGAAAACAAAGACCATGTGGATGGTTCAATGCCCCGGCACATTTGCGTTTGCCCGCGACAACGGCGCGGACACTGCGACCACGGAATTCTACATTGTCATCGGCGAAGCCCCGCGCCGCCTTGACCGCAACCTCACTGCCGTCGGTCGGGTGATCGACGGTTTGCAATATGTGCAGAAGCTCGAACGCGGCGACCCGGATGTCGAGAATGGCGTAATCCAGGACGTGAGCAAGCGCGATGTCATCTCGCGCGTGCGCCTTGCCGAGGACATCCCGGAGAAGGACCGGCCGCACTATCAGGTCATGCGCACGGAGTCTGTGTCATTCGCAAAAGAGAAGGAGCGGCGGAAAAATCCCGCTCCGGAGTTCTATCACTACACGCCGCCGCCGGTGCTCGACATCTGCGGCCTCTCGGTCCCGGTTCGCCGGCTGCACTAGGCCGCTGCGACAGGGGTGTTCGGCGTCAGAGGCGTGGCGGCGCGGCGGGCGAGGACCAGAATGCGGTCTGCCGCCTGGCTGAGGCTCGAGACCACATCGTCCATTTCCATCGCCTCGACCGAATCGAGATAGTGCGAATCGTTCTCCGCAAGCCGCCAGAAACAGGCGACCGGGTGGACATGGGGCATCCGCTTTTTCAGCCGCCGCACCAGATAGCGCGCATTCTTGTAATTGCCGGGGTCGAGATACGAGATGCAGATCACCTGCACGCCGCTGCAATCGAGGCGCGCCAGATTGGCCGGCGAAACCTCCGCGGCCGATATCACACGCGTGGCAAGCCCACGCTTTTCAATGACATGGGCGAGCAGCGCTGCGGCCGCTTCGTCCAGCGCACTGCGGCCCGCCACGCACCATACCGGCCGATGCCGCCAATGCGGCGGCACATCGTCTTCCTCCAATGCGGGCGTCTGTTGCCCTTCCAGCCCTTCCGGAATCTGATCGTGTTCGGCAAGATTTTCGATCAGCGCATCGACGGTTTCGCGAATTTGCGCGAGCCGCCCTTTGTCCAGCACGCCACGGTCGGCATCGCGCTGTGCCAGCGCCAATGCCTTGAGTGCGACATCGTCGAAGAATTCCATCATCGAATTGTTGCGGACGAAGGCTTCCGCTTCCAGCGCCGCCGTGTCCGGATCGCCGGCCAGCATCCGGAGATACATGCTTTCTTCCAATGCCAAGGGCGGCTGATCGCCAAGCAGCACATCGAGGAATTTCAGCGGCTCGATATGGCGGCCCATCACCACAAGGCACATCGTGAGCGGCGTGGAGAGCAGCAATCCCACCGGTCCCCAAACCCAAGTCCAGAACACCGCGGCAACAACCACCGCCACGGCAGAAAGCCCCATGTTGCGGCCGTACACGACGGGCTCGATCAACTGGCCCACAACCGGTTCGATGGTGAAATACAGCGCCGCGGTGTACAGCAGCTTGGTCCAGCCGGGATCGATGGCAAAGGCGAGTGCCAGCGGAAAGAGCGCCGCGAGCGGCACGCCGACATACGGCACGAACCGCATCATGCCGGCCAGCAGTCCCCATAAACCGGGATTGGGAATGCCGATCAGCCACAACCCGGTGCCGATCACGATGCCGAAGGTCGTATTGATGGCAGTCTGCGAGAACAGGTAATGGCTGAGGCGGTCTGCGGCTTCATCCAGAGCCAAGGTCGTGCGCTGCAAATCCTGGTATCCCGCGAGCCGGATGAAGCGGTCGCGTAGGTCTTCCTTCTGCAGCAGAATGAATCCGACAAACACGATAACCAGCGTCATCGTCACCAGCGGCTCGAGCAGCGGGCCCGCCACGCTTTGAACAATGTCCAACGGCGTGGTCTTTGGCCGCGTTACAACCACCGGCACGGGGGGCGGCGTCTTGTTTTGCGCATTTCCTGTGTCGTTCAGTTGCGGCGGCGACGGTGCGATTTCGTTGCCGATGTTGTTCAGCACCGCCGTTGTGCTGCGCACAAAGTTATTGTTCGTGGCACCGCCACGGATCGACTGAATCTTCGTGCTCAAATTATGCTGATAGTGCGGCAGCTCAACCGCTACCTTGGCAATTTGCGAGGCGATGAAGGTGCCCACCGCGCCCATCACTACAACGGCCATAAGCAGGCTGATGATTACGGAAAAGACCCGGCCAAGCCTTAGCTTGCGCAGCAGCAGCACAAGCGGCGAGAGGGCGAAGGCAACGAGAACTGCAAGCGCGAGCGGCACGAGAATGGGACGGCCGAAATAGACTCCCGCCACCACGATGGCGGCGATGACCGCCGCCATGAAGGTCGTTTGCAACCGCTCATCGCGGGCCATGGGCTGCGCCGGGGGCGGCAACGGCGTTGGGGCGGTGGTGGCGGTGGTCAAATCCTCTCCCGAACTGGTCTCTGAACGCAAAGGGAACTCATCCGATCCGCTTCGGCAGGTCGTGCAACTCAATCGCGCCTTGTCCGGCCAGAGCCTTGCCGCTATGTGTGCCCGGCCAATTCTTACCCGCTGCCATGCCGCTGCTCAAATTCCTTCCGGAAGACACCAAGATCGATTTCGTCGGCGCGCGCTATTATGCCTTCGCGCTCGATGGATTGCTGCTCCTGGCGGCTATCTTTTCGATCGCGGTGCACGGCTTCAATCTGGGCATCGATTTTACCGGCGGCGTGCTGCTGGAAGTGAAATCGGCGCATGTGATCGATATTGCGCAGGTGCGCACCCAGGTGAACAGCCTGGGCTTTGCCGAATCCGAGCTTCAACATTTGGGCGGCGGCGCCTGCAACACCCCGACGAACTCCTGCGTCTTGATCCGGGTGAAGCCCAACGCCAACCAATCCGGCACAGACGTCGCCAACACGATCAAGAAGACATTGGGCCCGAGCTTCACACTGCGCAACCAGCAGGTGATTGGGCCCAAGGTCAGTGCGGAGCTGTTTCACGCCGGCATTCTGGCCACGATTCTCGCGGTCATTGCCATCGCCGTGTATGTGTGGGTGCGCTTCGAGTGGCAATACGGCATCGGCGCGGTGGTCGCGACGGGGCACGACGTGCTCGTGACCGCGGGCTTATTCTCGATTCTTCACTGGGATTTTACCCTGACTTCCATCGCGGCGCTGCTGACCCTGGCCGGCTATTCGATCAACGACACAGTGGTGGTGTTCGACCGGATTCGCGAGAACCGGCGCAAATACAAGCGCATGGAGCTCGGCGATCTGATCAACCTCTCCACCAACCAGATGTTGACGCGGACCATTCTGACCAGTGGCGCCACGGCGATCTCAATCATTCCGCTGTTGATTTTCGGTGGCCCGGCGCTCTTCGAATTTACCGCCGCGATTTTGTTCGGCATCGTGGTTGGCACCTTCTCGTCCACCTACGTTGCCGCGGCGCTGCTGCTATACCTGCCTGCCGTCCATGGCCCCCGCGCGGCGGAAGCACCAGCTCCGGCGCAATAGCATCCTTCGCGGCGCCCTGCGGGCGTACTTCAGGATGGTGTCATGCTGAGACGCTCACCCGCCAAGCGGGTGAGCCACGAAGCAGACAGTTATCAGAACGGATTGATGCTCGCGTCACGCGTGAAGTTGAGATAGCCGGCGTTCACTCCGGCACGCAGCCCTACGCCAGTGCGCATCGGCGCAAGCGTGATCCCGCCGGAACGAAGGTAATTCACCCCGATGCCAGCGATGAGATAGTAGCTGCCTTCTACGCCGGGGAATCTCTGGAAAAGCCGCTCGGAATTCCTGAGATTGTAGATCAGCACGAAGGCTTTGGAGGCGTTACCGCCAAAATCGAAGCCCACCGATGGTCCCTGCCAATACACCTTCATCGGTGGCGCGTTTTTCCGGATCAGCCACCCCGAACCGTAGCGTAAGCCGACGACCACGGCGCCCGAACCCTCATCGCCCTTGATATAGGCGTCCGGCAGCCCGAGATCAGAGAACACCCGCTGCACGGCCTTCGCCATCGCTTCCGTTGTCGTGCCAAAAAAATTGGCACCAGCCTGCACCACTTCGTTCTGGGTGAACCTGTCGGCCGCGCGCTCTACCATACCTTCGTGTGGCGGAGGCTCTGGCGGCACGACGTCGGCCGCGGGTGGCGGCATTTCATCGGGTGGTGGCGGCGGCATTTCATCGGGCGGCGGCGGCGGCATTTCATCAGGCGGCGGTGGTGGCGGCATCTCATCCGCCGCGGGTGGCGGCGCCTCACCGGGTGCCGGCAAAGGCGCTTCATCGACTGCGGGCGCCGAGCTACTCTGATCCGCGGCGGTCGTGACGGTTGGCACCGCCAGCGCGGCGAAGGCTGCGAAACTCACGGCTGCCAGTCGGCGAAACAGCATGACTCGAATCTCCGGAAAGTCGGCTATAGCTCGCCTGCCAAATGTGGCGTTTCTGCGATTCGCAGCGTCCGCGCAAGGCGGATACTCTCACATTCATCAGGAGAGCATCGGAGGCGCGCGCCGCGCGTTGTGAGCAGATGAATGGAGGAGACAATCCGCCACGGCGGCTCGGCCCGGGAGGATGGGCTGCCATCGTCATCCTGTTTGGCTTTCTCGTGGCGGCGGTCGCCTACGCGATCCACGGCTGGAACAGCGTAGGCGCGGTGGGGATTCCGACCATTGGCTGGCTCTTTTTGATCGCCGGCGTGATTGTGACCCTCGGCGTCGGCGGCGGTCTGATGGCGTTGATGTTCTATTCCAGCCGCAAGGGCCGCGATTTCTAGCAGCGGCTGGAAGCTTACCCCGGCAAGAAGAAGGCGACGCAGCGCACGTGGTCTGGAACATCATCGAATTCCTCACCGGGCTAGCCTTTGCGGGCGCCACGCTCGCCGATGTCTTCTCCAGCATTCTGGTACCGGGAAGAGCCAGCAGTCCCCTGCGTGTGATCACACGTCTGCGGCAGTTGAGCCTGCCGGCTTGGCGCTTTCTGTCGCGGTGGCGCGACGGCCGCCGGCAAAGACTCTCCAACAGCTTTGCGCCACTGCTGTTCTCTTTCGCCTTCATCGGGTGGCTGGCGCTGCTCTGCCTTGGTTTCGCGTTGATGCTGCATGCCTGTGCAAGCTTCTTTACGCCTCCGCTCCGGGGCTTGGGACAAGCGCTATATGTTGCGGGTGCCTATCTTCTGACGGTCGGCACGAACGAGGTGCAGCCGCATGGTTTTGTGCGCGTGCTACTGCTGTTCGGCGCGCTCTCCGGCTTCGGCGTGATCACGGCCACCATCACCTTCATTCTGGAAATCCAGAGCAACCTGCACGAACGCGAGACCGGCGTGCTGAAGCTGAACGGACTCACCGGCAATCCGCCCTCCGGTATCGGCCTGCTCGAAACATTGGCCTCGCTGAACTTGAAGCGTGACCTTACCGGCTTCTTCAAGGATTGGGCGCACTGGTCGGCAAGTGTGATGAACAGCCATGTCTCATTTCCCGTGCTTGTCTATTTCCATTCCGTTGGCTCTGAAAGCGATTGGGTTACGGCGCTTCAGCTCATGCTCGATGCTGCCACACTCGTCATGGAGCTGACGGAAGAGGAGAGCGCAGGGGCCGCGGCCTATATGCACCGCGCGGGCTCACGCACGGCCGCACATCTCTGCGATCTTTTCCACCAGCAATCGGAATTCTCCGAAGAGCTGGACGAGCAAGTGCTCGCGGCCTTGGTCGAAAGACTGAAATCCGCCGGTTATGATGTCCGCGCGCCGGATTCCGACAGGCTGCGCCGTTTTATCGATCTGCGCAGCGACTACGCCGGCCGGCTGAACGCGCTCGCCAAGCACCTCGGCTCTGGGCACTGCCCGCTCCTGCCGCAGTCGGCCTGAACCACACCCCATTGTCAGCGCCTCACCCAAGCCTTACCTCGCGGGCGAGCCGTGCAGGGGCAATATGCTCGCGTTTCTGTTTACAGCACTCGACTGGATACCGACGGCTTTCGACTGGTTGATCGTGCCCGTAGCGCTGATTTTGCTCGTCCTGTCGCTCATCGCCCGTACCCGCCCCATCGCCGCCGCAGGTTTTCTCACGGCCGCGGCGGTTTCCGCGGCCTTTCTCTCGCTCATTTTGGCGGCGAGCGTCTTTCACATCGTGGGCTACGGCCGTGCGGTGGCCGACCTGTTGCTGAACTTCGGGCCGGCGGTGACGCGCGACTATGTCTTCGCACTGTTCCGCCAGAACGGGCCGCGGCTGCTGGCTGTGGTGCCGATGATTGTCACCGCCCTTTTGTCGGGGGTAGCGGCCATCTATTTGCGCCGCCGTGAGCGTTTGGCCTGATGCAGGCGCGGCGCAACGCCGTTTCGCACGCTGCATGGCTGTCGCACTAGCGGCAGCTCACCAATCGGTGAACGCGGCTTGAAGCAAACCCGGTTCCGTGCTGGAAGGCGCGCGCTTATGCTTGCCCGGCGGCGGCCGTCTAACCACCCCTTGCCCCACAGGAGCCCCCCCATGAATTCCATTCGGACCGTGCTGCTTGGCGCAGCCGCCCTTGCCGCGCTGGGGTTCGCCGCCAGCACTGGAATCGCGTCGGCCGCCCCGTCCTTTTCAAATGACAATCCGCTCGCGAAGCCGAGCACGCTACCGCTCCAGGCTCCGCCGTTCGATAGGATCAAGAACAGCGACTATCAGCCCGCCATTGAAGAAGGCATGCGGCAACAGCTCGCAGAGATCGAGAAGATCGCCAACAATCCCGCGCCGCCGACCTTTGAAAACACCATTGTGGCGATGGAAAAGTCGGGACAGCTCCTGAACCGCGCCTCCACCATATTTTTCAATATCGTTCAGGCGAACACGGATCCCGCTCTGGACAAGGTGCAGGAAATCGAGGCGCCGAAGCTCGCCGCCCACAGCGACGCTATTTACCTCAACCCCAAACTCTTTTCGCGCGTAAAGGCGGTGTACGGCCAGCGCGACAAGCTGCATCTCGATCCCGAATCGCAGCAGCTGCTGAAGATCGACTACATGCAGTTCGTGCATGCCGGCGCCAATCTGTCGGACAAGGACAAGGCGAAGCTGCGCGCGCTCAACAAGGAAGAGGCGACGCTCACGACCGCATTTCAGCAGAAGCTGCTGGCAGCAACCAAGGTCAGCGCTTTGGTGATCGACAAGAAGTCCGATCTTGCCGGACTGAGCGACCAGGAGATTGCCGCCGCGGCCGATGGCGCCAAGGCCCGCAAGATGCCCGGCAAATGGGTGATCCCGCTGCAGAACACCACTCAGCAACCGCTGCTCGTTTCACTCGCCAGTCGCGATGTACGGCAGAAATTGTTCGAGCAGTCCTGGACACGCGCCGAGAAAGGCGACGCCAATGACACGCGCAGCATCGTCGCCCGGCTCGCGCAGCTGCGGGCGGAAAAGGCCAAGCTGCTCGGCTATCCGAACTACGCCGCCTATACACTGTATGACCAGATGGCGAAGACGCCGGAAGCTGTACAGCGCTTTATCTCGCAGCTCGTCGCGCCGACGCGCACAAAGGCGGCCGACGAGGCAAAGCAGATTCAGGCGGCGATCGACTCCAGCGGCAAGCACTTCGATTTGAAGCCTTGGGACTGGGAGATGTATTCCGAGAAAGTCCGCAAAGCCAAATACGACCTTGAACAGAACGAACTGAAGCCGTACTTCGAACTCAATAAGGTATTGCACGACGGAGTGTTCTACGCTGCCAACAAGCTTTACGGCATCTCGTTCAAGGAACGCCACGATATCCCCGTCTATCAGCCCGACGTGCGCGTGTTCGACGTGGTCGACAAGGATGGCTCGACGCTCGGCCTCATGTATTTCGATTACTTCAAGCGCGACAACAAGCAGGGCGGCGCCTGGATGAGCAATTTCGTGCAGCAGTCGAAGCTGCTGGGCACCAAGCCCGTCATCTACAACGTGGCGAACTTCACCAAGCCGGCGCCCGGTCAGCCGGCACTGCTGAGTTTCGACGACGTCACCACGATGTTCCACGAATTCGGCCATGCGCTGCACGGCTTTTTCGCAAACACGAATTATCCGTCGCTGTCGGGCACCAACACGGCGCGCGACTGGGTAGAGTTCCCTTCGCAGTTCAACGAGCACTGGGCGCTTTATCCAGACGTGCTGAAGCACTTCGCGGTGAACTACAAAACCGGCAGGCCGATCCCGCAGGCCTTGGTGGACAAGATCAAGAAATCTCAGACCTGGAATCAGGGCTACCAGCTCGGTGAGCTGCTGGCTGCGTCGCAACTCGACCTGCAGTGGCACTCCCTGCCGGCCGGCGCAAACGTCAAGGATGTGGACGCGTTCGAAACCAAGGCGCTCAAGGACACGCACACCGACTTCCCGAACGTGCCGACTCGCTACCGCTCAAGCTATTTCGCCCACATCTGGGCCAACACCTATGCCGCCGGCTACTACGCCTATCAATGGACGGTGATGCTGGATGACGACGCATTCGCCTGGTTCAAAACACATGGCGGGCTCACGCGTGCAAACGGCCAGCGCTTCCGCGACATGATCCTCTCGAAGGGGCATACGGACGATTACGACGCCATGTTCCGTGCCTTTTATGGCAAGGAGCCGGATGTCGGCCCGATGCTGGAACACCGCGGCCTGGTGCCCGACAGCGGTGGCGCCACCACCGGCTAAAGCCGCCTTCCGCGGAAGGCACCTGATCCGGGACTGCTCCCCAGCCGTAATCAGGCTATGATGGCGCATGGGCGAAACTAAGATCGCGCTTGGCGGCATGCGGAGATCAATCATGGAACTTACCAACCTCGGCTCGACGGGCCTCAAGGTTTCCCGCATCTGTCTCGGCTGCATGACCTATGGCTCGCCCAACTGGCGCGGCTGGGTGCTGGGTGAAGAAGCGGCACAACCATTCTTCCGCCGCGCCATCGAAGCAGGCATCAATTTCTTCGACACCGCCGACGTCTATTCGATGGGTGCGAGCGAGGAAGTCACCGGCCGCGCGTTGAAGGAATTCGGCGGCTCGCGCGACAGCTACGTGCTCGCCACCAAGGTCTTCATGCCGATGGGGCCGTCGCCATTGCAGGGCGGGCTGTCCCGCAAGCACATCCTCTCCGCCATCGATGCCAGCCTGAAACGGCTCGGCATGGACTACGTCGATCTCTACCAGATCCACCGCTTCGACCCGACGGTGCCGATCGAGGAAACCATCGAAGCGCTGCACGACGTGGTGAAAGCAGGCAAGGCACTGCATGTCGGCGCGTCGTCGATGTTTGCATGGCAGTTCGCGAAATACCTCTACCGCGCCGACGCGATGCGCATGACGCGTTTCGTCTCCATGCAAAACCACTACAACCTCGTCTATCGCGAGGAAGAGCGCGAAATGATGCCGCTGTGCCGCGATGAAAATATCGGGGTGATCCCGTGGAGCCCGCTGGCGCGCGGGTTCTTGGCCGGCAATCGTCGC
>DASXGS010000461.1:0-9685 GCA_036488975.1 Rhizomicrobium sp.
TAGCTTCAATCCGCCAGATATTGTGTCGCGACCGGCGACAGGCACCAAGTATGGATACGGTGCGCGGCCCGGCGCAAGAGAAAAGTGGTAAACAGAATCTTACCCACCGTATCTTGCGCTTTGATGCACTGCGAAAACCGAAGCAAACAAGCCCGAGTCAAGGGGGCGGGCGAAGGGTTCAAAATATTTTCGCTCCACAGGTCCGAAGTTCTTGTTCGCGGGCTGTGGACGACGGGCAGCTTCAAACCCGTGGCAACGGCGCGGCTTGGAAAAGTGCCGCGGGCCTCTATATTCCGCGCGGTTTCGAATCCGGCCTTCTCATGAAGTGGTTCCTGATGCTGTTTGTCTGGTGGCGCGGCGCCACATGGGGCACCCTGCTCGCCACGCTGCTCTACGGCCAGTTGGTGGGCTCGGACGAATTCGGCAACCGATACTATCAGAACAAGACTGGCAGCCGTCGCTGGGTGCTGTACAACGGCACGGTCGAGGCGAGCCGAGTGCCCCCCGATTGGCATGGCTGGCTGCACTTCACCTTTCGCGAGCCGCCCACTGTTGCCCCGCTAAAGCCAAGATCGTGGGAGAAAGCCTACATCCCGAACCTCACGGGGACGCTGGCGGCGTACCGTCCGGAAGGCAGTCTTGCGGCCCGCGGCGAGCGCGCTCCGACCACCGCGGATTACGAAGCCTGGCAGCCGGAATGAGCTAACGCCCGATGCGCAACAACAACATGGTCGAGACGCTTATCGGCGCGCTTGTGGTGGTGATCGCCATCGGATTTCTGGCATTTGCTTATTCGAGCACCAGCGCCGGGGGTCTTTCAGGCTATCCGCTCGCGGCGCAATTCACTAGCGTCGATGGAATCAACACTGGAACGGATGTCCGCTTGCACGGCATTAAAATCGGGACCGTTTCCACCATCGATCTCGATCCGAAAACCTACATGGCCGTGGTGCACATGAGCATTCGCGGCGATGTACCAATCCCTGACGATTCGGCGATCAAGGTCACTTCCACGGGCTTACTCGGGAATCCGTATCTTTCGATCCAGCCAGGTGGCAGCCCGAAAAATCTGGCCGCGAACGGACTCATCCAGAACACGCAAGGTTCGGTGGACCTCATGGGCCTGATCGGCCGTGCAATCTACGGCAACACAAGCAGTGCTTCGCCCTCCGCCTCCGGTCCTGCACAGACGTCAAGCGCTCCGGCACAGGCTGCGAATACAGGTCATCCGTGACGAGGACGTTCCGTCTCGCCCTGTCTGGTACCGTTGGCGCGTTCATTTGGATGGACGCGGCCGCTGCACCGTCCAACTATGCGCAACCGACGCATCAGTACTCCGTCAACGACGCCGTGCCTGGCAAGGATGGGATCAAGCGGATGGTGATCCTTCGCGGCCTCGATAAGATCACCGCGCGCGCCACCACGATATATGCGCCTATCGGGGTGCCGGTGCACTTTGCCACGCTTACCATCACCGCTCGCTATTGCTACTCCACGCCCATCACGGAGACGCCGGAGACGACGGCGTTCTTGCAGATTATCGATCACCGTCCCGATCAGGACGAGCGCAAGATGTTTTCGGGATGGATGCTGGCCTCCAGCCCGTCGCTGAACGGCATGGAGCATCCGCTTTATGACGTCTGGGTGATCAGCTGCAAAACCAACCAACCCGGCCAACAGGCGCCCACTGTGGCATCGACAGCACCGGTCAAGCCGACGTCGCCGGATGCAACCGCCAACGAGAAATTGCCCGAACTACCCGAGGGTTCAGGGCAATAGAAGTCGGCGGAGCGCGTCAGCGCCTTGCCCAGCCGACGCAGATACTCGCCCTGGGGAATTTCGATGCCGCCGAATTGAACCAGATGCGGCGTCATGAATTGCGTGTCCAACAGCTCGAAGCTGCCCTGGACCAAACGAACGACGAGATGGACGAGCGCCACCTTGCTCGCGTCCCGTTCGCGCGAAAACATGCTCTCGCCAAAGAAGGCCGCTCCAAGCTCCACACCGTAAAGTCCCCCAACCAGGCGGCCTTCCCGCCAGCACTCGACGGAATGGGCCTTACCCCGCTGGTGCAATTCACAGTACGCGTCGACAATGTCCACATTGATCCACGATTCTTCGCGGCCAGCCGCCGGCGCAGCACAGGCCAGCATGACCTCGCGGAACGCGGTGTCGATTCGCACTTCGAATTGATCGCTGCGGATACGTCGCGTCAGCCGCTTGGGCACATGAAATCGATCGAGCGGGAGGATTCCCCGAGTGTCCGGCATAAGCCAGACCACGGCTTCCGAATTGCGGCCGCGGGCCATGGGAAAGGCTCCCCGCGCGTACGCATACAGAAGGAGGTCCGGTGTGATCTGCGGTACCGTCTGTGGCTTCACGCGGCTAACCTTGCGAACATTACATTCCCGTGAGGCTAAAGGTCGGTCCATACCGTTGGCTATCGAAAATTGCCTGTTGGCGTTGACCGAAAATTGCTCAAACCGTACGGTCCGGCGGCTTTTCGGGGGCCAGTAACAGGAGAGTCCAGACAGTCATGTCTGCCCATCGCTTTGCACGCGACCGCACGTTCTTATCGCGAGCGGCTGCCTTCTTTGCACCTGTAATCGTGGCGTTGCTGGCGACGATACACTCCGCCGCCGCGCAGGGCATCGACGTCCTCCGCGATGCAGAAATCGAGCGGGTGCTTCGCTCTTACGAAGATCCAATTCTGGTCGCGGCGGGCATCGATCCGCATACGGTCAAAATCTACCTCGTCAACGATCCCGAGATAAATGCGTTCGCGACGCAAAGCCCGGTTCCAGGCGAAGGTGAGAGCATCTTCATCAATGCCGGCACATTCCTTCAGCTGAAAACGCCCAATCAGATCATCGGAATTATGGCGCACGAGACAGGGCACATAGCCGGTGGAGACATCGTGCGCGGCAGGCAGGCCATGGAAAAGGCCATGGTGCCCATGCTGCTCGGCATGGCGCTCGGCATTGCGGCGGCGGCATTGGGCGGCGGCGAGGCCGCAATGAGCCTCATGGAACTCGGCCAACAAGCCGCGCAGGCGCAGTACTTTCAGTTCAGCCGCGCGCAGGAAGGCACCGCAGATCAGAGGGGCCAGAAGTACCTTCGCATGACCCACCAGTCGGGCCGCGGAATGCTGGAGGTGTTCGGCAAGTTCGCCAATATGGAAGCTGAGATCACCTATGGTCACAACGATCCACTGATCAGCGACCACCCTTTGTCGCGCGAGCGCATCGATCTGTTGCAGCAGCTGGTAGACGCCTCGCCCTACAAGGACGTGAAGGACAGCCCTGAAACGGTTCACGAGTTTCACCTCATCCAGGCAAAGCTTGCGGGTTTTCTCGACAAGGTCGACACGGCGCTGCAGCGCTATCCCGTGTCGGATACCAGCGAAGAGGCGCGGTACGCCCGCGCCATCGCCTATTTCCGCCAACCCGATATGAAGAAGGCGTTGGATGAGGCCGACAATCTGGTGAAGCTCAACCCGAAGAACCCTTTCTTCTGGGAGATACTCGGGCAAATCTACGTGGAGATGAGCCAACCGGAAAAAGGCATCCTGCCGTATCAGAAGTCCGTCGATCTTGCGCCCAACGAGCCGCTTCTGCGCCTGAGCCTTGCCGCAGCCCAGATCGCCACGGGCAGGCCGGTATTCGCCAAACCGGCGATCGACAATCTGAAAATGGTGCTGCGGCAAGAGAATAATAATACCTTTGCGTGGTATGAAGCCGCGCAAGCCTACAGCGATACGGACAACGAACCCATGGCGAACCTTTCGACGGCGGAGCTGAACTACACGATCGGCAATTTCCCCGCCGCCGCGCACTTTGCCACGTTGGCGCAGCACCGGTTAGCGGCAGGCTCGACGGACTGGCAACGCGCCACTGACATTCTGGCCGTCTCCAGCGCGAACTCCGGCAAGCACCGGGACGACTAGGCGGCGGAGAATGACAAAATCTTCTTTTCTCGTGGCCGGCGCCGGCGCGGTTGGCGGCGCAGTACTCGCGGTGGGAACAATTCTTGCGCTTGCGGCAACCACCGGACTCCCCGGTACAGAGGCGCAGGTGCGCAACTATCTGCTCGGTCACCCCCAGATTCTCGCGGACATGAGCAATCGGCTGCAGGAACAGCAGGCGGCGAGCGACGATACTGCCCGGCAGCTGGCAGTGCATCGGCTCGGACCCAAGCCGTTCTTCGATTCACGATTTGCATTCCTGATGGGACCCGCCAACGCCAAAACGACGTTCGTGGAGTTCTTCGACTACAACTGCCCCTATTGCCGCGCCTCTTTGCCATCGGTGCGGAAGTTCATCGCCGATCATCAGAAGACTGCGCGATTCGCCTTCATCGAGTTTCCTATCAAGGGGGCTGCGTCGACGGTCGCTTCCCGGGCCGCGATCGCCGCGCGCAAGCAGCCGGACAAATATCTGGCTTTCCATTTCCTGCTGATGGGTGAAGAAGACCTGGTCGACGAGAACACCATCTATGCAGATGCGCGCAAGGCAGGCATCGACGTCGGCAAGCTGAAGGCCGATATGCGCAATCCGTCCGTCGATTCTGCCATTGCCGACGCTCACAGCCTGGCTGCGGCGTCGAAGATCGACGGGACCCCAGCGTTCATTATCAACGGCAACGTCCGTGAGGGCGCGGTCGATGATGCGACGGTGCGGCGGATGCTGAAAGCCTCCTAGCGCAGCGCCAGCTAGCGATTTTTCCTTTGCGGGGCGTTGCATCGCAGAAATGTGCGGGAACGGAACCCGCGCGTCTGTACCACGAGCACGGTTCCATCTTTCACAAGCTGCAGCGTTTCGGCAGCCTGCGAACTTCCGCCGGCATAGAATTGGATCGTTGTGATCGAGTGTTGGCGTGACAATGTCACGCGCGGATATTCGGTGCGCATTGTCATGCCGGCGTACAGCGTTTCGGCAAGACCGTTGCCCGACCTTTCGAAAAACAGCGTGGGCTCTTTGCAGCGCTTGAGCGCCTCGATCTCCTTCGGCTTCATCGTTGCAAGGGCTTGGCCGATTCCGATATCCATCCACACTGTGCGGTCGAGGAGAGCCCGCGGATCTGGTCCCGTCGGAAAAATGGTTGCGCTGGCAACA
Organism: Rhizomicrobium sp.; assembly: GCA_036488975.1. GTDB lineage: Bacteria > Pseudomonadota > Alphaproteobacteria > Micropepsales > Micropepsaceae > Rhizomicrobium. Next base: position 5,115 of record DASXGS010000461.1, read on the forward strand.
GCTGCAAGAACAGGGAAGCGCACCGGCGCTAGATCAGGCCGGCGAGCGGGCTGGAAGGATCGGCGTAGCGCTTCTTCGGCATGCGGCCGGCAAGGTAGGCGAGGCGGCCTGCTTCAACCGCATGCCTCATCGCCCGTGCCATCAGGACCGGATCCTTGGCTTCCGCGATGCCGGTGTTGGAGATCACCGCGTCGCAGCCCAACTCCATGGCGATGGCGGCGTCGGAGGCCGTGCCGATGCCGGCATCCACGATCACCGGCACCTTCGCTTCCTCGATGATGAGTCGGATGTTGATCGGGCTCTGGATGCCCAGGCCGGAACCGATCGGCGAGGCGAGCGGCATGATGGCAACCGCGCCAAGATTTTCCAGGCGCTTCGCCATCAGGGGATCGTCATTGCAATAGACCATCACCTGGAAATCGTCCTTGATCAGCAATTCGGCGGCGCGCAGCGTTTCCAGCATGTCGGGATATAACGTCTTCTTGTCGCCCAGCACTTCGAGCTTCACCAGATTCCAGCCGCCGGCTTCACGCGCGAGCCTGAGCGTGCGGACAGCGTCTTCGCCGGTGAAGCATCCTGCCGTGTTGGGCAGATAGGTCACCTTTTTCGGGTCGATGGAATCCACCAGCTTCGGCTGGCTCGGATCGGTGAGGTTCACGCGACGGACGGCGACCGTCACGATCTCCGCTCCACTTGCTTCCAGCGCGCGCGCATTCTGCTCGTAGGATTTGTATTTGCCGGTCCCGATGATGAGCCGCGAGCGGTAGGCCTTACCCGCAATCGTCAGCGGCCTGTCTTCGACCGGAGGCGCTACGGGGGCGTTGCCGCCGCCAATGAAGTGGACGATCTCCAGCCGGTCGCCATCGCTGACAGTGATCTCGCCATAGCGCGAGCGGGGCACGATCTCGAGGTTGCGCTCGACGGCAATCTTCGCCGACTCGAGCCCAAGCTGTGTAAGCAGCGTCTGAACGGTAACCGGGGCCGGAAACTGCCGCTCCTCGCCGTTGATCGATATCCGCAAACCCATGGAACCTCTTATGACACAATGGTTTGGCGCGGGTGTCGAAGCCCGCTATAAGCCCGGTCGTTCCGCAACCGGAGTTCCCTTGGCCCGGACTGCCCGAAAAGCCAAAGGCGCGAAGCCGATATATGTCCTCAATGGGCCGAACCTCAATCTCCTGGGGTCGCGCGAGCCCGAGGTCTATGGCCACATGACGCTTGGCGAAATTGAAAGGCGAGTCGAAGAGCGGGCCGCAAGCCTTGGATTTTCCACCGTATTCCGGCAGACCAATAGTGAGGGCGAATTGATCGGTTGGCTGCAGGAAGCGCGTCAAAATGCGGCCGCAGTCGTGCTCAACGGGGCCGGGCTCACCCATACCTCCGTGGCATTGCTGGACGCGGTCCGCGCACTGGAGCGACCGCTGATTGAGGTTCACCTTTCGAACCCGTACGCCCGCGAAGATTATCGTCGTCATTCGTTCGTCAGCGAGGGGGCCAAAGGCGTTATTTGTGGGTTGGGTGCCGATGGCTATCTGTATGCTATCGATCACCTCGTGCGCCTCCTCGAGGGCCGAACAGGATGAACATGCGCAATGTCAGAGAGCTGGGGGCGCGCCTGAGCAACGGAAGCAAAGCGAAGCCGGGGATCGATGCGGCCGCGATCCGCGAACTGGCCGACCTGCTCACGGAAACGGGGCTCACAGAAATCGAAGTGGAGCACGCCGGAACGCGCCTGCGTGTGGCGCGCCAGCTTGCGCCGGTGACGCACGCCGCCTCCGGCATGGCTCCGTCGGTCGTTGCCGCGCCGGCTACGGCGGCTCCAGAGGCCACGCCCCCGGTTGCGAAACGGGAAGGACCGGCGCCGGGTGCAGTTACTTCGCCGATGGTGGGCACTGTGTATGTTTCGCCGCAACCGGGTTCCGCTCCTTTCGTGAAGGCCGGTGATCAGGTGAAGGAAGGCGACACCCTGCTCATCGTGGAAGCTATGAAGACGATGAATCCCATCACGGCGCCGCGCGGTGGCACCGTCACCGAAATTTGCGTCACCGATTCGCAGCCGGTCGAATTCGGCCAGACACTGCTGATTTTGTCGTAGCGGATGTTCGAGAAGGTCCTAATCGCCAATCGCGGTGAGATCGCGCTCCGCATTAACCGGGCCTGCAAGGAAATGGGCATTGCAACGGTGGCGGTGCACTCCACCGCGGATGCCGACGCCATGCATGTGCGACTGGCCGATGAAAGCGTATGCATCGGGCCGCCGCCCGCCTCGCAAAGCTACCTGAATATCCCGCAGATCATTGCGGCATGCGAAATTACGGGCGCAGAAGCGATTCACCCCGGCTACGGCTTCCTTTCGGAGAACGCGCGCTTTGCCGAAATTGTGCGCGAGCACGGCATCACCTTCATCGGCCCCACGCCTGAGCACATCCGGCTGATGGGCGACAAGATCGCCGCCAAGCAGGCGGTTAAGAGCGTCGGCATTCCCACGGTACCGGGCTCAGACGGAGCGGTGTCGTCGGATTCGGATGCAGCGCGGCTTGCGGATGAGATCGGCTATCCGGTGTTGATCAAGGCGTCCGCAGGCGGTGGAGGCCGGGGCATGAAGGTCGCCCGCGCCGCCTCGGACTTGTCGCTCGCGCTGTCGACGGCGCGCGCCGAAGCGAAGGCCGCGTTCGGCAACGACGAAGTCTACATGGAAAAGTATCTCCAGCGCCCGCGCCACATCGAGGTACAGGTGCTTGCGGATGTGCACGGCAAGGTGCTGCATCTGGGCGAACGCGATTGCTCGTTGCAGCGCCGCCACCAGAAATTGTGGGAAGAGGCGCCGTCGCCGGCACTTAATGTCGAGCAGCGTGCGCAGATTGGCGCAACAGTTACATCGGCATTGCAGAAGCTCGGCTACCTCGGGGTGGGTACGGTTGAATTTCTATACGAAGATGGCGGGTTCTACTTCATCGAGATGAACACGCGGCTGCAGGTGGAGCATCCGGTCACCGAAGCGATCACGGGACTCGACATCGTCCGCGAGCAAATCCGCATTGCCGCAGGGGGTGCCATTGAGATGGAGCAGTCGGATATCGTCTTCTCAGGTCACGCCATCGAATGCCGCGTCAACGCCGAGAATGCCTTCACCTTCCAGCCGTCACCGGGAACGATCACCCACTTTCACGCGCCCGGCGGTTTGGGCGTGCGATTCGATTCGGCGATCTACGACGGCTACAAAATCCCGCCCTACTACGACAGCCTAGCCGGCAAGCTCATCGTGCATGGCCGCAACCGCAACGAATGCCTGATGCGACTCAGGCGCTCGCTCGATGAGCTGGTGGTGGGCGGCATCGAAACAACCGTTCCGTTATTCCAGAAGCTGGTGCGCGATCCCGACATCATCAACGGCGATTATCATATCCACTGGCTCGAGCACTACCTGGCCGCCCATCCGCAATGATGTAATGTTGTGCCAGAGTCGGGGTCCCGCACACTGTAGGAACCGCGCTGGAAGGAAATGGCGGATGTTCGCCGCCAGTACCCTCCAGGGCTAGGCCTTGAACGTCCGTTGCCACCAACCGCGGCGCGGCGGCTGTTTGTCGCCGCCTGCCGTGGTTTGCGTCGAAGGCTCGGGTGCTGGCTCACTGGCGCGCGCTGGTGGCGCCGCGCGCTGCTGTGGTTCGAGTTGGCTCGGCCGGGATTCCGTCACGATCACTTCCTCGCGCCGATAATAGGCCTCGCCAATTGGTTCCGCAGTTTTCTGTTCCACCGCGGCCGCGCGATCACTGCCGAACCCCCAGACCGGTTCGGAGGGAGCGTTCGGCGCTACTGCGGACCCGGACTCGCGGAGGGAAGAGTGGTGGGACTGTGTCGGCCCGTTGTGCGTCGCGTCCCCCTCCTCCGAGTGAGCCACGCTGGGCGATGCATTGCTGATGAAACCGTCGGTCGCACCGCTGCGCGGCTTGCGGCGCCGGCGGCGTTTCCGCTTCGAACCGTTCGCTTGGCTACCCGGCGGTGGTGCGTTCGCATCAGGGGGCGTCTCGTTCCCGACAATGGCGGCAATCGAAGGCTCAGTGGCGCTCGCTGTCACAGGCTCCGGGAAAGCGGCGGAGCTGCGCTGTTCGCCGTGCGTGGAGATACGCGCCGCTTCTGTTCCGGTGGGCGTTTTGCTGCCGCCGCGCCCCCGGCGCCGACGGCGACGCTTTTTCCCGTTGCCGGAGTCGCCTTGCTGCGGCTGTGTGGTGTGGGACGTGCTCTCGTCCGCTCCCTCTTGTGTGTCTTCTGTTTCCTCTTCGACTTCTTCGATGGGTTCGGCGAGATCGGTCGGCGTCTCAAAGGCGGTTTCCGCGGACACGACAGGTTTGGGCGGCGGCAGCGGATGTATGCGAGCCGCCGTGCGCTCCAGATCGAAGGTGCCGGCCATCAGGCCTTCCCTCAGCTCAAAGGTGACCGTCATGGCGTAGTCGGTCTCGATGCGTGCAAGCTCCCGGCGTTTCTGATTCAGGGTGTATAGAGCGACATCGTCCGCCACATGCACGACAACGGCCTGCGCGCGGTTCTTCTGGCCTTCTTCATCCAGCGCGCGC
>DASXGS010000269.1:0-4322 GCA_036488975.1 Rhizomicrobium sp.
GCCGCGCTCGCCCGCGAAATCGCGGCCGCCGTGAAAGATGAGGCGGCCGAAATCCTCTTCGTGGATGACGGCTCGGCCGATGGCACGGCGGCGGCGCTGGCCGCGCTCAAGCCCGAGCTGCCTCCTCTGCGCATCCTTCAGCATGATCGCAACCTCGGCCAGAGCCGCGCCGTGCGCACCGGCGTGCTGGCCGCCCGCGGCGACATCATCGCCACGCTGGACGGCGACGGCCAGAACGATCCCGCCGCCATCCCCGCGATGCTCACGCTTCTGCGCAGCAGCAACGATCCCCAGCTCGCGATGATCGCCGGGGTCCGCGTGAACCGCCAGGACGCCTCCAATCGCCGCCTCGCATCGGGGCTTGCCAATCGCTTCCGCCGCCGGATGCTCAAAGATCAGGCTGCGGATTCCGGCTGCGGCCTGAAGGTGTTCCGTCGCGACGCCTTCCTCGCACTCCCCTATTTCGATCACATGCACCGTTTCCTCATCGCGCTGATGCGGCGCGAAGGCTATGAGGTGCACGAGGCGCCGGTGAACCATCGTGCCCGCCTACACGGCCAATCCAAGTATGGCAATTTTCATCGCGCCGTGGTGGGGCTGGTGGATACGTTCGGCGTGCGCTGGCTGCAGAAGCGGTTCGGTGGGCGGGTGGAAGCCAAGGAGCTCTGAATGTTACCGATGTCCGCCCTGTTCAGCGTCGATCATGTGTGGCTCGCCATTGGTTTTCTGGGGCAGGCGCTGTTCGCGTCGCGCTTCATCATCCAGTGGTTCAAGAGCGAGATGGAAGGCCGCAGCATCATTCCCGTGGCGTTCTGGTATTGCAGCCTGGGGGGCGGCGTGGTGCTGCTGGCCTATGCGGTACACAAGCTGGATCCGGTATTCATTCTCGGCCAGGCCAGCGGGCTGTTCGTGTACGGGCGGAATCTGTATCTGATTTCGCGGGAGCGGGCTGCCCTGCGCGCCGCAGCCGAGCATCCCACCCCCTGAATTGTGCTAGAAGCGGCGGCCAAACGGAGGGGAGAAGCCATGCGCCTGTTTCCGCTGCTGCTGATTGCGGTGATCATCTACAACGTCATCGCGTTCGGCACAGGGCTGACGCATCACGATGTGTACACCACCCTCAGCTCCGCCATCACGATCCACATGTTCTCCGGCGACGACTGGCGCTACAGCGTGGGGGACGGGCTGGTCACGCTCAGCCTGGTGCTTCTGTTCGTCGAGATCGTGAAATCGACGCGCACCAGCTCGCGCCAGATTGTCAATCACGGACTCTCGATGCTGACTTTCGTGGTGGCGCTGGTGGAATTCATCGTGCTGCATGGCTTCGCTACCACCACGTTCTTCCTGATTTTGGCCATGTGCCTGGTGGACGTGGTCGGCGGCTACACGATCTCGATCATCGCGGCCGAGCACGATCTCGGCCTTGGCCGCGCCGGCACGGATTAGGGCTCGCGCCGGCAGCGAGACATCGACAAATGAAAAAGGCTGCCCGCGCCGTTGACGCGAGCAGCCTTTGTCACACGCAGCCCCCCTGGGCGATACGCACCCAATCTGTAGTCGAATACCGGTCCTTCGGTCGTCCCAAGCCTGGGGCGGATGTAGTCGGCGGGAGCCGTTCGCAACAGTTCGGGAAAACCCCTACTCGCGGTTGCAGCCTTGGCGACGCGGCTATTTTGGAGGATGCACGGCGGCTGCTGTCGCGGCCGTTGCCGGCGGCGGTACATCCGCTGGGGGCGGTACATCCGCGGGGGTAATGTAGAGCTTCTGCTCCTTGTAGGCGATGTAGAGGTGGAGGTGGCGCAGGATATCCATGCCGAGAATCACGTCCGGCATGCGGCTCTCCGCACCGGCGCCGGCATTGGAGATTTTGCCGTGGATGAGATCCGGCAGCATCACCAGCCGTGGGTTGGAAACCGCCACACCCGCGAACGAAAGGGCGCGGAAGATATGCGTGGCGACGGGTGGTGCGCCGGACATCCTCGCGCGCGGCGGCACGTCGGGCATGAGCCCAAATTGCGATTGCGCCACAGACATGTTGAGCAGTGAAACGGTTGCGCCGGTGTCGAGCAGCGCGGTCAGGGTGTGGCCGTCCAGACCGATTGGCACCAACACGTGACCGGTAGGCGCGATGCGCACCGGCACCTCCGCTAGCGCATTCGCCTTCCAGTACACCACCTTGCCGTCGCAATGGTCTTGCGAGATCAGCTGCAGGCGATGCCCCGCGATATCGAGATCGAGATCGTAGTGGCGGAACAAATTTGGCGCGAGAATGCCGCCGGCGTCCGGTACATCCGGCGCGAAGGCGTGATCCGCCGGCATCACCATGAAGTCCATGCCGTCGGCGTGCATGTTGCCGAGCGCGAAGGGTGCGCTTACCGCAATGTCGGTGCTGTGACCGGACAATCCAATCAGCCTGAGCCGCACGTGCCGCGTCGGAAGGTTCAGCCGGCTCACGAGTGCCGGCGTGAGTTCGGCAAAGAATCCGCCGGTGTCCACCAGCATCGAAACGGGCGCCCCATTCACGGTGGCCTTCACGTAAATGCGTCCGTCGACCCCGATCTGCATCGGCTCACTGCCGAGGATGGTAAGGGGTGGGCATTGCTCCGCGGCACGCCCGGGGCCGTCCCAAACCGTTAAAGTCAGCAGCAGGGCCAAAAGGAGACTGCGCATTCTCAGGCCTCCGGCGGCCATCTGTCGTAGCATGCAGTCTGGTGTGGCGCGGGCCACTCCATCACTCAGTGGGCATCTGCGGGCGTCACGTACATCACCTGCTCCTTGTAGGCGATGTAGATATGCAATCGCTTGATCACGTCATCCCCAATCGTGAGCCGTGGCAGATCGAGTTGCAGCCCGTAAACCGGATCGTTGGCGGATTTCGCATCGTATTTCTTGCGAATGGCCTTTTCCATATCGTCAGGCAGCAGGGCAATCAGTGGATTTGTCACGCTCACCCCGCCGAACGACAAGGACTGGAAGCGGTGCTGATATTGAAGAAGGTCTCCCGCGTGCGCGCCTTCCCGCCGCTCGGTGCCGGACGAATTGGGGCCGGCATTGAAGAGCTCTTGCGCGGTGCGCTGACTGAGAACGGTGGTCGAAGCTCCGGTGTCCAATTGCGCCATCAGCGTGTGCCCATCTAGGGTCACCGGCACGATTATGTGGTAGCCGTCGGGCATCTTGAAGGGGATGTCGGCATACTCCTTGGTCCAATGCACGACCTTGCCGGGACAGTGATCGGGTGAAAACAGATCCATTGTGCGGGCGGCGAAATCCAGTTCGACATCGAAAACCTGCAGAAGATCGGGGGCGATGATGCCGTCGACCTCATGTGCGAGACTGTCGCCCGCCAGCATATGGAAATGCTTTGCCTCATTGTTTCCAAGTTTGAGCGAATCGACACTCACACCCTTTCCCAATCGTTCCCCTTTGGCATCGAAGATGTCGGTTCCCGAAATCGATACCTCTTTGAGTTGTTGGCGCCGGGCAATGGCTTCGGAGAGCGAACTGTAGACGCCGCCCGTATCGACAAGGAATTGGTGCGCTTCGCCATTTATCGAGACCGGAACCGTGAACCCTCCCGACTCGTCTGTTATCGGCAGCGTTGCCATGAGCTTTAGTGTGCATTGCTGTGCGGCTGCGGACTTGGAAAAGCCCGCAAGTTCCGCCGCGAACAGCAGCGAAACCGCAACATTTGCCGATACGCGAATCACACTTTGCCCCATCGCTTTGCGACCCAACCAAGTCGATCACGACTCCGCCCCGGTATCAACCGAGTCGTTTCAAACGATCATTTCCATATCGGATTGCCGGAGCCGGGGAGGCCAAGGCGCGGCCATTTCTCGGTAACGGTGCGGATCACGTCGTCGTTCATGCATATGAGGCGACCCCATTCGCGATGCGTTTCCGGCGGGAGTTTGTTGGTGGCATCAAGCCCGATTTTCGAGCCGAGGCCGCTCTCCGGTGAAGCAAAATCGAGATAGTCGATGGGTGTGTTTTCGATCGTTGTGATGTCGCGCGCCGGGTCCATCCGCGTGGCGATGGCCCACATCACGTCCTTCCAGTTGCGCGCGTCGATGTCGTCGTCCACCACGATCACCCATTTGGTGTACATGAACTGGCGCAGATACGACCACACCGCCATCATCACGCGCTTGGCGTGGCCCGGATATGCCTTCTTCATCGACACCACTGCAATGCGGTAGCTGCAGCCTTCCGGCGGCAGCCAGAAATCGACGATTTCCGGAAATTGCTGCTTCAGCAGCGGGATGAAGATCTCGTTGAGCGCCTCGCCAAGCACGCTCGGTTCGTCCGGCGGCCGGCCGGTG
>DASXGS010000016.1:0-2565 GCA_036488975.1 Rhizomicrobium sp.
GCGCGGCTCCAAGCACTACCTCGTCTGCTATCCGTTCGAAGGCCGGCTGGCGCATCAGACATTGGGCATGTTGCTCACGCGGCGGCTGGAGCGCTTGCGCCTGCGGCCCCTCGGTTTCAGTGCGAACGAATATGCGCTGGCAATTTGGGCCTTGAGAGACATGGGGGGCGCCGACATGGACAAGTTGTTCGACGAGGACATGCTGGGCGACGATCTGGACGCGTGGTTGGCGGAATCCGCCCTCTACAAGCGCACCTTCCGCAACTGCGCGATTATCTCCGGCCTCATCCAGCGCCGCGGCTTGAATGAGGAGAAGACGGGACGGCAGGTCACATTCTCCTCCGATCTCATCTATGACGTGTTGCGCGAGCACGAGCCCGACCACATCCTGCTGCGCGCCACCTACGAAGATGCCGGACACGGCCTGCTGGATATCGCGCGGCTGTCGGAAGCGCTGCGCCGCGTAAAGGGGCGTATCGTTGTAAAGCAGCTGGATCGGGTGTCGCCGCTGGCGGTTCCAGCGTTGCTCGAGATCGCCAAGGAAATGGTGGCCGGTGAAGCGCACGAAGATATTTTACGCGAAGCCGAAGAATCCCTGATCGCGGACGCGATGTCTCGCTGAACAACAAAAGGTCACTTGCACCCCGCCGCTCCCTAGTTCGGCTACGTTCCGCTGCCGTAGCAATGTTTGGATTCCCGATGGCTCGTTGCTGGTGGCCGCAAGAGCCGTCAATAACAAGCTGAAGGATGTGCGGCTTAGCCTGTGACGGACGATTCGCGTAAGGCGCTTGCGCTAAGGCCCCCACGGATTCGTAACATGCGCCACATCAGTCTGGCGGCTATTTCTGTCAGGCGGCTTTGCGGGTCTGCGCCGATTGCCTTCGCCACCATCTGCACCAGCTTGCGGACGTGGTGCCGCCGGTAGATCTGAACCGTGCGGCCGTACGAAGCCTTCGCAAATCCGGCGCGATCGTACGGCCTGGCGGCTTCTTCCTCGGCGGAGACGTTGGCGCAGTAATAGGCGAACGCGAGTTCATCATCGTCGGATTCGTTCACCCGTCCGAGCGCCACGAGCAGCTTGCGCCAGAACGGCAGTTCCGGTTCGTCCTGCGCCTGCAGCGTGTCGAAGAAAAGTCTGTAATGGCGGAATTCGTCTGCCGCGATGTGGCCGGCGATTTCTTTCAGCACCGGCTCGTCGGCGGCATCGCGGATCGCGCTGTAATAGGAGGAGGTGCCGGACTCCACCACACAGCGGGCGATCATTTCGCCGCGCCGGCTGCCGCGGATCGATTCCTTGGTGTCGCTGCGGAAATGCGGCGGGTTGTAGCCGGCCTGGAAGCGGGCAAATGCGTTGTCGAAGCTCCACCCCGGATCGGCCATCTCGGCCCAGCGGGCAAGCGCACGGCCATGCTGCGATTCTTCCGTGCCCCAGCGGGCGAGGTCGTCCAGCGTCTGCTGGGGTGAGCCGGCGAACACCCGGTGGAGATACGATACGTAATCGGGCGCGTTGTATTCGACGAGCGCCGCGGCTTTCACGGCAGCCAAAAGTCCCGGCTCGACCTTCGTCGAATCGAATTCCGACCAGTGGATGTCGTCCAGCATCCAGCCGGCGGCGTAAACCGTTCCGTTCGTCATTGGCCCCAAAAGTTCCAGCGCCTGCTCTTTGGCAAACGTCTTATAGCAAAGCCGGTCGCCGGGCCGAAACCTGCCCAATCTGGCAAACATGTCAACCGCTTGCCGCCTTTCCTGTGGTAAAAGGCGCCGGTCGTTGGAGCGGCGATGGAACAGCTTCTGGAACTGGCAAGGGAGCGAAAGCTCGACCGGGTGGGCGCGGCCTATGCAGTCACCGCCTGGATTTTGGTCCAAGCGGCCTCCATCGCTTTTCCTGCGTTCGATGCGCCGCCTGCCGCCCTGCGCTGGCTGATTGTGGCGCTGATCGTGGGCTTTCCGCTGGCGCTGACGCTCACCTGGTTTGCTCAGCCTCGCAGCGCAACCGTCCTGAAACCGCTCTCCTCGCGCGACTGGCTGCTGTTCAGTCTGATCGGATTGGTGGCGGTGCTGCTCGCGGTTCAGCTGTCGATGGGCCTCTTCTGGCGTTCTGGCGCACCCGGCGCGCAAAGCTCGGCAACGACTCAAACGGCATCCTCGATCGCGGTGCTGCCGTTCGCCAATCTCAGCGGCGATCCCAGCAAGGTTTACTTCAGCGACGGCATTGCCGACCAGCTGATCACCGAGCTGGCGCAGACGCCCTCGTTGCGTGTGGCGGCGCGCTCGTCCTCGTTTTCCTTTCGCGGCAAGGATGTGGACGTGAAGACCGTCGCGCGCGCACTCGGCGTGCGCGCGGTCCTGGAAGGCAGCGTGCGCGAGGCAGGAAACCGCGTGCGCATTGCCGCCGAGCTGGTGGACGCGGCGAACGGCTTTCAGATCTGGTCGCAATCCTATGATCGCGACCTCACCAATATCCTCTCATTGCAGGATGAGATTGCGCATTCGATCACCGAAGCGGTGGCGCAACGCTTCCTCGGCCACAGGGTTGCGGCACGGCGCGCACCGGCGCGGGGCCGT
>DASXGS010000273.1:0-2669 GCA_036488975.1 Rhizomicrobium sp.
AAGGAACAGCTGACGCAGCTTATCAAGGCGACTTCGCCGTCTTACGCGGAGCTCAAGGCCCGCGGCGGCCGCGTGTTCGCGATGTATTTCGATCCCAGATTCCAGCAGCCAATGCTGGTGACGATGAATGCGGCAGCCGACCCGAAGACACGTGCTGCCCTCATCGACCCCAACAAGCTCGATCCGAAAGGCCTAACCGCCGTTGACTGGTTCGTGCCGTCGGGCGACGGCACAAAGATGGCGGTGTCGCTTTCCAAGAACGGCAGCGAGGACGGCACGCTGCATGTGTACGACGTTGCGAGCGGCAAAGAGATCGATGCGCCGATACCACGCGTGCAATATCCCACCGCCGGCGGAAGCCTTGCGTGGACGGCAGACGGAAAGGGTTTCTGGTATACGCGGTATCCGGGGCCTGACGCGCCCGAAGCGCAGCAGCATTTCAACATGCAGGTCTATTTCCACCGCGTCGGCAGCGACGCGGCGAAGGATGCGCTCGCACTAGGCGCCAAAGATGGGCTTGAGCGCGTGTCGGAAGTGTTCCTGACGAACCGCTTCAACCTACGATCCATCATGGCGATGGTTCAGCGCGGCGACGGCAACATCTGGGCCTTCTATGTACTGAAGGAAGGCGCCCCCCCGGTTCAGATCGGCACCTACACGGACGATGTGGTATACGCGTCCTTCGGTCCGGACGGTGCGGTGTACGGCATCTCGCGCAAGAACGCATCGAACGGAAAAATCGTCAAAGCGGCGGCGCCACTTGCTGAGGAGGCGCTGGCGAAAGCGCGCATTCTCATTCCCGCGACCAATGTCGCCATTCTCTCCGGGGGCGCCGAGGAACAGGAGGCCGATCTCAATTTCAGCAAGGACCGGCTGTTCGTGCGCGATATTGTCGGCGGCCCCAACCAGGTGCGCGTGTTCGATCTGGCCGGCCACGCGAAAGGCAAGCTTCCCCTGCCGGACATCGCCGCGAACAGCGAAATCGAACCACTCACGAGTGGCGGTGTGCTGTTCGATGTGTCGACCTACCTCCGCCCCCGGTATTACGCGGCGTGGGATCCGGCTACCGGCAAGAGCGAGGAAACCGCGCTCAAGGTGACCTCTCCGGTTTCGTTTGCCGATGCGGAGGTCAGCCGCGTGTTCGCCACCTCCAAAGACGGGACGAAAGTACCCGTCAACGTGATCATGCGGAAAGGCACGAAACTCGACGGCACCAATCCCGCGTTGCTCTACGGGTATGGTGGTTACGGCATCAGCCAGACACCGCGCTTTCTCGGCGCCTTCACCCGGGTGTGGCTGGATGCGGGCGGCATCTATGCCGTCGCCAACACCCGCGGCGGCGCGGAATACGGCGAGCGCTGGCACACGGAAGGGATGCTGACCAAAAAGCAGAACGTGTTCGACGACTTCTACGCCGCGGGCGAATATCTGGTGGATCGCAAATACACCTCGCATCAGAAGCTCTCGCTGATGGGCGGCTCGAACGGCGGCCTGCTGATGGGCGCGGAGATCACGCAGCATCCCGATCTTGCGCGCGCGGTGATTTCGGCCGTCGGCATTTACGACATGATCCGGGTTGAGCTCGATCCCAACGGTTCGTTTAACGTGACCGAATTCGGCACAGTGAAGAACGCTGACCAGTTCAAGTCGCTATACGCCTATTCGCCGTACCATCACGTAGTGAAGGGCACGCCCTATCCGGCGGCGCTGATGCTGACCGGCGCGACCGATGGTCGTGTGAATCCACTGCATTCACGCAAATTTGCAGCGGCACTGCAGGCGGCGACCTCCTCGGATAATCCGATTCTCCTGCGCACCAACAAAACATCCGGCCATGGCATTGGCAGCTCACTGGACGAGCGCATCGCGGAGCAGGCGGACGAACTGTCGTTCCTCTACGATCAGTTGGGCATGCACTATCCCGTAGCGGCCCCGGCAGCGCACAATCCGAAAGCAGCCAGCCCATGATCCACAAGGTGCTGCTCGCGTCCGCCGCCGTCGTTGCGGCGCTCGTGAGCTGGCGGTGGGTGAGGAATTGAACCGTCAGTGACTTGAAGCTGTTGTGGCAGCTGCGGAAAGGTTTGCCGCCATCTCCTGGAGGTGCGCCGTGAGCTGCGGCACGCTGTTTCCGTGCTGGCTCAGGTAGCCGCTGAATTCGGAGCGCTGCGCGAGGCCCAGCCATATGCCCGCCACGGAGGCATCCACCACGCCATACTTTCCGTCAGCCTCTTCCACTACGCGGAAACCTATCGGCAAGGCATTGGGGTCGTTGGGCGCGGCGGGATCCACCAGGACCGCATTCACGACGTAGTCGCCCGGCGCGCGCTGGATCGAGCCTGTTACCTTCAGCGACTGCCCACCAAAGCCGCTCAACTGCGATTCGTAGTTCGCGATGGTGAAGGTCTTGTAAGCCTCGACATAAGCATCGAGGTCGGACGGCGCTGTCTTGTCGCGAACATCGGCAATCATGAACAGCGCCATCTTTCGCGTGTCGAGGAGCTCGGCCATCATCTGGGCGAGCTGCTGGCGCCGCACCGCATCGTCCAGACTCGTGTCCTTCAGCAACGCAATGCCGTGGTCGATGTTCTGCTGCACGAAAGTCTCGACCGGAGTTGCCGCATTGGCCACCGTCCCCGCAACAACAGACAGTGCCAGGATGTGGATCAGTT
>DASXGS010000133.1:0-2497 GCA_036488975.1 Rhizomicrobium sp.
GCGTAGTAGCCGAGCCCCGCCCATCCCGCGAGCACCTCGTCCAATGGCGCAGCAGCCAGCCGTTCAACCGTCGGCCACCGCGCCAGGAACTCGCGATAGTAGCGACCGACGGCCTGCACCGTGGTCTGCTGCAGCATGATCTCGCTGAGCCACACACGATAAGGATCGGCCTGCTCACCGGCCCTGGCGCGCCACGGCAGCACGCGCCGGTGCTTGTCATACCAGGCAAGCAGCGCCGTCGAGACGGGCGAAGCTTTGGTAGTACGTTGTCGGGCAGCGCGCATTGCTCCAAAATCGCCGACATGGCTGACGACGCCAAGCACAAAGAACCGGAACTGCCGTTCGCTTCGCCTCCGCGCCGCAACTGGACCGAGCCCGTGAGTCGCAGCGCCGCCCCCATCGGCTCCGATCTCTTCGCCCGCGCCGGCTTTCGCGATCCCACGCTGGTGCTGCGCTGGGCGGAGATCGCCGGTCCGGAAGTGGCCCGTCTGTGCCAGCCGATTCGCCTTAGCCAGGGCCCGAGCGGCGGCGTGCTCACCCTCAAGGCCGAACCCGGCGCCTCTCTGTTCCTCCAGCACGAGACGCGCGAACTCTGCGACCGCATCAATCGCTATCTTGGCGCAGAAACCATCACCCGGCTGAAGTTTGTCCAGGGTCCGCTCGCCCTTCGACCCAAGGCTCCGCCACGCCGCCGTGCCCCCGGCCAAGTTCCACACAACGATCCGGCCCTCGCCTATCAGGGCCCGAACGCCCTGCGCGAAGCCCTGCTCAAGCTTGCGCGAGCCCGCGCCGCCCGTCGCGGGCCGGATTGAACGAAGCGGCATCCTCTGCCACAAGCGCACCCGTCGAAGTTGGGAGCTTTCTGTGACTCGCAAGCAGTTGCTTTATGGCGTCGTCGGCATTGCCGTGATCGCGTTGCTGGTTGGCGCGTGGTTTGTGTTCTACGGCGGTGGCGGGAGCAGCAGTGAATCCGAAAGCGCCGACCGCGCCAACGTCACGGTCAGCCAAAGCGACCGCACGCTCGGCAACAAGAACGCACCCATCACAATGGTTGAGTATGCCGCGCCCAGCTGCCCGCACTGCTCCCACTTCAACGAGGCGATGTTTCCACAGCTCAAGGCCAACTACATCGATACCGGCAAGGTCTATTACATCTTCCGCGTCTTCCCGCTCAGCTCCGTGGATGTGGCGGTGGAAGCCATGGCGCGCTGTCTGCCTGCGAATAACTATTTTCAGTTCATTGACCTGATGTTCCGGAATCAGCCCAAATGGGACCCGGACGGCTACCAGATTCCCGACGTTCACGGTGCGCTTGTGGAGATGGGCCGAATCGCCGGAATGAGTGCAGAGCAGGTCGACAGATGTATCGGCAACCAGGCGGAGCAGCAACGGATCACCAAGGTGGGCGAGGACGCACAGACGCGTTACAGCGTCAACGGTACCCCTACCTTCATCACCAACGGGCAGATCCACTCCACCTTCGCCAACTACCAGGAGCTGAAGGACTATCTGGACGCCCAGCTGAAGAAAAAATAGCCGCCAACCCGCGTAATGGGGCGCTCACAGCGTGAAGTTCACCCGGCTCAGACTTTCGGGATTCAAGTCGTTCGTCGAACCCACCGAGCTGTTTGTGGAGCCCGGGCTGACGGCCATCATCGGCCCGAACGGCTGCGGCAAATCCAACCTGTTCGATGCCCTGCGATGGGTGATGGGCGAAACCCGCCCTACCTCCATCCGCGGCGGCGAGATGGACGACATGATCTTCGGCGGCAGCGCGGGCCGGCCCGCGCGGAACACCGCGGAAGTGATTCTCTTCATCGACAATTCGGACCGCACCGCGCCGGCGCCCTACAACGAGTATGACTCGATCGAGGTTTCGCGCCGCATCGAGCGCGAAGCGGGCTCGGTCTACCGCATCAATGGGCGCGATGTGCGCCAGCGCGATGTGCAGGTGTTCTTCGCCGATGCGTCCTCCGGCGCGGGTTCCACTGCTTTCGTGCGTCAGGGCCAGATCGGACTGCTGATCAGCCAGAAGCCGCTCGCCCGCCGCGCCATTCTGGAGGAGGCCGCCGGCATCGGCGGTTTGCATCAGCGGCGACACGAAGCCGAGCTGCGTCTCAAAGCGGCCGAAACCAACATGGCGCGCCTAGACGACATCATCCGCGAAGTGGAAGCGGGCGTGCAGAGCCTTCGTAAGCAGGCGCGGCAGGCCGCTCGCTACCGAAATTTGTCGAGCCTGATTCGCAAGGCGGAAGCGCTGGCGCTGCACCTTCGATGGCAAGCCGCCAACGGACAGCTTACCCACGCCGAGACGTCGCTGAATCAGGCGACATCCGATGTGGCGGAACGCGCCGACCGCGCGGCCGTCGCTTCAGCGCGGCAGGCGGATTCCGCAGCAAAACTACCGCCCCTCCGTCAAACAGAGGCAGAGCGTGGGGCCGCTTTGCACCGTCTCGTCCTCGAACGTGAAGCGCTGGATGCCGAGGAGAACCGCGCG